>NZ_JBBEWO010000008.1:0-126894 GCF_038739805.1 Blautia acetica
ATGAGATATCCCATTCGGAAGAAGTAAGACCCCTTGAAGACGACGAGGTAGATAGGGCAGAGGTGGAAGTGCAGCAATGTATGGAGCTGACTGCTACTAATCGGTCGAGGGCTTGACCTGAAAGCTTAGGGAACTAAGCGAAACGGTAAGTTGGAATTGGTTTGGTTTTGTGTATGCGGTTTTGAAGGTATAGTGTAAAATGAATATTCCTCCTTAGCTCAGTCGGTAGAGCATGCGGCTGTTAACCGCAGTGTCGTTGGTTCGAGTCCAACAGGGGGAGTTTTTTAATATCTGGCTCCTTGGTCAAGCGGTTAAGACATCGCCCTTTCACGGCGGTAACACGGGTTCGATTCCCGTAGGAGTCATTTAGCTGTTTAGCTTCACAATGAGATGCCGATGTGGCTCAATTGGCAGAGCAGCTGATTTGTAATCAGCAGGTTATCGGTTCGAGTCCGATCATCGGCTTTTTGGACCTTTAGCTCAGTTGGTTAGAGCAACCGGCTCATAACCGGTCGGTCCTGGGTTCGAGTCCCCGAAGGTCCATTCAGTTAAAGGTATCAGATAAAATTACATACATGGCCCAGTGGCTCAGTTGGTTAGAGCGCCGCCCTGTCACGGCGGAGGTCGAGAGTTCGAGTCTCTTCTGGGTCGTTCAAAATGTGAAAGCATTTTGAGAAATGCCGCAGTGGCGGAACAGGCAGACGCACAGGACTTAAAATCCTGCGGGACTTATACTCCCGTACCGGTTCGATTCCGGTCTGCGGCATTAATTAAAAGTTGTAAGATATTGTATATGCAATGTCTTACAACTTTTTTTGCGAAAAAAGGAGTAAATACAAATGAAAAAGGAAAAAGTGAATGATAAGTCACAAAACAGGTATATTGCAGGAATAGATGGACTCAGAGCAATTGCAGTTTTAATGGTATTTGCATATCATTTAAAACTTCCCATAGCAAAGGGGGGCATTATCGGAGTAACTATTTTTTTCGTGATATCAGGCTTTTCTGATTACCCATATTTTATTGACGGAATTAGAGAATACAGATACAGTTAATCTTAAGAATTTTTGGATTCGAAGAATCAGAAGATTATTTCCTGCGATTCTAACAATGGTGACGTGTTTAATATTTGCAAGTGCACTGTTTGACAGGGCTTTATTTACAAAGGCATGTTCTGACTTGCCGTCTACACTTTTGGGATATAATAATTGGTGGCAGATTTATAATCATGTTTCATATTTTGAAAATGCAGGTGCACCGTCACCGCTTACACATTTTTGGTCTTTAGCCATTGAAGCGCAATTTTATCTTGTATATCCTGTTTTATTTAAATGCATTAGTAAGCATAAAAATAGAAAAAAAGTGCTGACTGGCATTACCATAGCAGGTGCAATTGTTTCCTTGTTGTTATTAGGCTTTTTATTTAACCCATCTAAAGATCCGAGCAGATGTTACTACGGAACAGATACTCGAGCTTTTTCTCTCCGTTTTGGTGCCGTGTTGGCCTTACTGGTAGAAAAAAGTCAAATATCAGAAGAAAAATCTAAAGGAATGAGAGATTTTGCAGGTATTCTTTCTGTGCTGGTTCTTATTTATATGATGAGTGCTGTTGATGGATACAGCAGCTTTTTATACAGAGGAGGACAGGGAATGGTTTCCCTGCTGGCTGTCCTGGTAATTTACTCTCTTTTAAATCCCTGCAGTATTTTAAATAAGGTGTTGGGATTTCCAATCTTAAGATGGATTGGTGAGCGTTCTTATGGCATTTTCCGGTGATTTTATTACTTAGCAATGGTAAAAAAAGCAGTTGGTGGTTAATGCTGATTGAGGTTTTATTCACCTTTCTTTTTGCAGCATTATCTTATCATTATATTGAAACCCCTATACGATATGGAACAATCAGAAAGAACATTGCAATTATAAGAAGGAGAGTCAGAACAAAAGGGGAACGTAAAAACCAAGTCAGAGTTTTGAAACGCTGTCTTCTTATTGGTCTGGGTGTGTGTCATAGAAACCGGAATGATACTGTGTATTGCATTTGTACCAAAAGAAAAGGTGCTAAGTCATATTGACAGTTTGGAATCCCAAGCAGAGAAAGCTGAAAAATCCAAGGAAGAACATGCTTCGGTACAGAAAGAAACAAAAGAGCAGAAAGAGGAAACTGTTATATCAGATGAGGAAATTCTGAAAAATTTGAATTTGTTACTGATGGGGGATTCAATTGCAATGGGGGCAACAGATGAATTTTATGAAGTATTCCCCAATAGTATCAGTGATACGGCCGTTAGTCGATATACAACAGAAAGTTTTGATTTGTATGATTCCTATGTAAATGAAAAAGGCTGGAATGGAGATGGTGTTATTTTTGCACTTGGAACGAATGGACTGCTTTACAATTCTCTTGATACATTAAGAGAAAAAATTGGTCCCGAAAGGCCCTTTTTTGTTATTACAGCGAGAGCACCTTATACGAGCTGGGAACAGTCTAATAATGCGGAAATATATGAGTTTGTTAAATCTACGGATTATACCTATCTTATTGACTGGTATAAGGAAAGCGAAGGTCATTCAGAATATTTTGTTGAGGACGAGACGCATTTAACTTCTGAAGGGGCACAGACCTATATAAATTGTATAAAAAAAGCAGTTCTGGAAGTTTTCAAAAAATAGAAATAGGAACTATCACTTTAAATATAGAAACATTTCTGAGTTTTGTTTAAAGTGATAGTTCCTAAAATTTTTTATCCCACAAATTTAATAATATTGTAGATATTGATAAAGATAATTAAAACCATTAATCCGATAAACAATTTGTCCACGGTTTTGTCGTCGATTTTTTTATTGACTTTCCTCCCGCAGGCGCCTCCGGCAATACCGCCGACTACCATGAATACCAGTGTGATAAGCTGGAAATCGGGGACGCTTTTGGTTACCAGCGAAGACAGCAGGCTGGCTATCTGGGAAAAGAAAATAATATACAGGGAGTTTTCTGCTGCAACCTTGGTGGTCATGGAGAAGAAGAAGAACAGGACTACCAGATTGATAGGACCTCCGCCGATTCCTAAGAAGGAGGAAAGTATACCCAGGAAAACACCGATACCGATACAGGCAACAGGATTGCTTATATGGCAGGTTTTGATACGCGCCTTGTAAATGGTGTAAATCAGAGTTCCCAGGGTAACAGCCAACAGACAGGCGGCTTGTACAGCGCCTACTTTGTTTTTGTCAGGACTGAGAGAGGAAATAAGGGAAAACATGGATTTTCCCAGAAGTCCTCCTGCAGCTGCTCCCAATGCAAGGGGCAGACCGGTTTTCTGTTCTACATGAGATTCTCCGCTGCATTTGTTCTTGATAACGGAATATGTAGTCATGGAAAGTACAGTACAGCCGGACAGAAAACTGATGGTAGCCACATCCATAATGCCAAAGGCATCTAACACGGGTTTTATAATTACACCGCCGCCAATACCGCAAATAGCCCCGATAACTGAGGCTGAGAAGCAGATTAGAAAAATTAATAATAGTACCATTACAATACCTCACTTTTATATAGTCATATCTATTCTAGCCTTTTAGTGGATATATAACAATTCTTATGTTATTATAATATATATAATAAAAAACTTATGTATTGTGCGGGAGATAACAATGACACTTAGACATTTGCGTATTTTTTCAGAAGTATGTCGGCAGGAGAGCATTACGCTTGCTGCCGAGAGCATGAATATGGCACAGCCGGCGGTGAGTTATGCCATTCGGGAATTGGAAAGCTATTATGGAACAAAATTGTTTGAACGTATGAATAGAAGGCTGTATATCACGGAGTCAGGGGAACAGCTGCTTTTGTACGCAGATTCCATTCTTTCCCAGTTTGATGAGGCCAGGGATGTGCTGCGGGATGTACACGCAGTCACGCGGGTCCGAATTGGGACGAATGTATCTTTTGGTATCAGTGCATTTCCAAAGATATTTTCAGAATTTTCCCGGAGATATCCTCAGATTCCTCTTTATACCAAGGTAGAGAATTCCCGGCAGATAGAAGAACATCTCATGAGGAATGAACTGGATTTCGGAATTATGGATTATCCGCTCAATCCCCGCTTCTTTGTTTGCAGTCCCATAGGAAAGGACAGTATGACGGCAGTATGTGCACAGGATTATCCTGTAAAAGAGAGTATAACAATGGAAGAGCTGTGTGAACATCCGTTGCTGCTGAGGGAAAAGGGCAGCGGGTCCAGAAATATGGCAGAGGGATTTATGGAAAAGTATAAAAGAAAGCAGAACATTGTTATGGAGAGTATTAGTGTACAGAGTCTGATAGAAGCCTGCAGCAGTAAAATGGGAATTCTGATGATTTCCAGGTCTATTGTAGAACCTTTTATGGAGAACCACAGGTTGAAAGAAATAAAAATTCAGGGGACACAGCCGGCAAGAGAGTATTATTTTGTTCATCACAAAAGTAAATTTTTAACAAGAAGCATGAAAGATTTTCAGGAATATATGACAGCACAGTCGGGGCAGTCATAGGGAAAATGTACAAAAATAAGTAGATGGGGAAAGAAAGCCAACAAATACTTTGCAAAAAAGGAAAAGTGTGTTATGATAAGCTATATATCAAAGATATGCAGTTACAAAGTCAAAAGCAAACACAAATTCATGTCAATTCAGACGGATTTTCCTGTTTAGTGTAAAAGGTAAAATAAGGTTTCATTTATAGTACAATCAGTAAACGATTGATTTTGTTCCAGAATAATAAATTGAATTTCAGAAAGGAATATAAAATGAGAGAAAAGTATGATTCCCTGTCTCTGGGAGCATTAAAAGAAATTGCAAAGGCAAGAGGTTTAAAAGGCATTTCCACGCTGAAAAAAAGTGAACTGGTAGAGCGGATGGTTCAGGAAGACGAAAAGGACAGGAAAGCAGCAGAACAGAAAAAACAGGAGGAAACCGGAGCAGAAACCACAGTAGAGAGAAAGGCGGAGTCCAGAACAGAGGTAAGAGAGGAAAGGAAACCTGCAGTAAGAGAAGATGGACAGGATAATCGAAATAACAGAGCGCCCATGGAGCAGTCTGAACTGGACAGCGGCATTACGGTAAAGGGAATTCTGGAGGTACTGCCGGACGGATACGGATTTATCCGGAGCGACAATTATCTTCCGGGGGATAATGACGTGTATGTTTCCCCGTCCCAGATTCGCAGATTCAATCTGAAAACAGGCGATATTTTAAGAGGAAACACAAGGGTGAAAAGTCAGAACGAGAAGTTTTCCGCTCTTTTGTATGTGACCCACATCAACGGAATTAAGGCAAATGAAATGCAGCGTATGAATTTTGAGGATATGACCCCGATTTTCCCAAATGAGAGGCTGCATCTGGAACGTCCGGGCGGAAGTATGGCTATGCGCATTACAGACCTTGTAAGTCCTATCGGAAAGGGACAGAGGGGAATGATTGTATCTCCGCCCAAAGCAGGTAAGACAACCCTTTTAAAGGACGCGGCAAAATCCATTCTTCGGAACAATCCGGAAATGCACCTGATTATTCTGCTGATTGATGAGCGTCCGGAAGAGGTTACAGATATAAAGGAGGCCATCAAAGGCAAAAACGTGGAAATTATTTATTCTACTTTTGATGAACTGCCGGAGCATCACAAGCGTGTGTCTGAAATGACCATTGAGCGTGCAAAACGTCTGGTAGAACACAAAAAAGACGTTACGATTTTCATCGACAGTATTACAAGACTGGCAAGGGCATATAACCTGACAGTTCCCCCAAGCGGACGTACCCTTTCCGGTGGTCTTGACCCGGCTGCCCTGCATATGCCCAAGCGTTTCTTCGGTGCGGCCAGAAACATGAGAGAGGGCGGAAGTCTGACCATTCTGGCAACTGCACTGGTGGATACAGGAAGCAAGATGGATGACGTTGTGTACGAAGAATTTAAGGGGACCGGTAATATGGAACTGGTGCTGGACAGAAAACTCCAGGAAAAGAGGGTTTTCCCGGCTATCGACATTGCAAAATCCGGAACAAGAAGGGAAGACCTGCTTTTGAACAGGGAAGAACAGGAAGCCGTGGACATTATGCGGAAAGCCTTAAACGGCATGAAGTCAGACGAAGCTACGGAAAATATTCTGAATATGTTTGCCAGAACAAGGGACAATGCAGAATTTGTACAGATGGTGAAAAAGCAGAGGATTCTTTAAAGAAAACCCTAATAAGCCTTGCATTTGGTGTCAGAATATGCTATAATGCAAAAGCTGTTTGAATTTGAAAACGCAATAAAACAATATAAATAATCAAAATATATAAGAGGTGAAAAAAATGAGAGAAGGAATCCATCCAAATTATCAGGAATGTACAGTAACTTGCAACTGTGGAAATACATTTAAGACAGGTTCTACTAAATCTGAACTCCGTGTAGAAGTTTGCTCTAAATGTCATCCTTTCTATACAGGACAGCAGAAAGCTGCACAGGCTCGTGGACGTATTGATAAGTTCAACAAGAAATACGGCATGAATAAATAAGAGGTAGAAGAGGCTGAGGTTTGAGGACTTCGGCCTCTTATTGCGTTTGGAGGAAACATGAAATCATCAAACATTGGCGGACAGGCTGTCATGGAAGGCATTATGATGCGGCACGGAGACGTGTATTCTGTTGCGGTGCGGAAGCCGGATAAAGAGATAGAAGTCAAGATTGAAGACTATAAGAGTATAATAAAAAGCCGGAAAATCCTGAAGCTTCCCATCATACGCGGTGTGTTTAACTTTATAGATTCTCTGGTGGTAGGAACGAAATGTCTTATGTATTCTGCCACTTTTTTTGAAGAAGAGGAAGAATTGGAGAAAAGAAAAGCGCTGACAGGGGAGGAGCGGGAAAAGCAGGAAGCCAAAAAGGAAAAGGAAGACAAGGTGCTGATGACGGCAACGGTTATTTTTTCAGTGGTATTGTCCGTAGGGCTTTTTATGGTGCTTCCTTACCTGCTGGCCAGCCTTTTACACAAGGTAGGAGCCAGTGAACATATGGTGACCGTAGCGGAAGCCATTGTGCGTATTGTACTGTTTCTGGGGTATATGCTGCTGATTTCCAGGATGCAGGATATTCAGAGGGTGTTTATGTATCACGGGGCAGAGCATAAGTGTATCAACTGTGTGGAGCATGGAAAACCGCTGACTGTGGAAAATGTTATGGCAAGTTCCCGTTTCCATAAGAGGTGCGGAACCAGTTTTCTGTTCTTTGTCATTATTATCAGTGTTATTTTCTTTTTAGGATTTTTTGCCATGGTTCCCATAAAGACCATGTGGCTGAGGATTACCGTGCGTATTTTGCTGGTGCCGGTGATTGCAGGGGTTTCTTATGAATTTATTAAGCTGGCGGGAAACAGCGACCATCCGGCGGTGGCATTTCTTTCCAAACCGGGTATGGCCTTGCAGAAGCTGACGACAAAAGAACCGACACCGGATATGGCAGAGGTGGCCATTCAGGCTGTAGAGGCTGTGTTTGACTGGAGAGCGTATCTGAAGGAGAACTTCCCGGACGTACAGACAGGCGGGGAAGATTGATATGGCAGGATATAAGGCATTACTGGAAGATGGAAAGCAGTATTTGAAAGAAAGACAGATAGAAGATGGAAATCTGGACGCATGGCTCTTACTGGAGCATGTGTGCGGTATTTCCAGAAGCTGGTACTTTGTCCACGAAGACGAGGAAGTGCCGAAAGAACAGGCAGAGCAGTATCAAAAGCTGCTTGTACAGCGGGGAGAGAGAATTCCTTTGCAGCAGTTGACTCACGAGGCATATTTTTACGGCATGAAGTTTTATGTGAATGAGCATGTGCTGATTCCCAGACAGGATACGGAGATTCTGATAGAGGAAGTGTTAAAAGAAGCTGGCGGGAAGAAGGGACTGTGCATTCTGGATATGTGTACGGGAAGCGGCTGTATCCTGCTGAGTCTGCTGACCCATCTGAAAGAGGCAGAGGGAACAGGGGCAGATTTGTCAAAGGAAGCCCTGAAAGTGGCTGAAAGAAACGGCAAAGACCTGGGAATATCAGCGCAATGGATAAACAGCGATCTGTTTGAGCTGGTTTCGGGGAAATATGATATTCTGGTGTCGAATCCCCCTTATATCCAGACAGAAGTCATTGAAGGGCTGATGGAAGAAGTGAAATTTCATGAACCCAGAATGGCACTGGACGGCCGGGAGGACGGTCTGTATTTTTACCGCAGAATTACCCGGCAGGCAGGAAATTATTTGAATCCCCAGGGGATTCTGGCCTTTGAAATCGGTTATGACCAGGGGGAAGCTGTGGCGCAGCTGATGAAGGAACAGGGATATACGGAAGTGAAAGTGATACAAGACCTGGCAGGACTTGACCGGGTTGTAATTGGAAAGAAAAATCAGGAGGAAAATCATGTTTGATAAATTAGAGGACATCTTAGTCCGCCTTGAGGAAATATTAAATGAACTGAACGAGCCCACTGTGGCCAATGACGCAGCCAGATTTCAGAAGCTGATGAAGGAGCAGAGTGAACTGCAGCCTATTGCAGACGCATATAATGAATATAAACGCTGCAAGGAGACTGTGGAAGACAGTCTGATGCTTCTGGATGAGGAATCTGACGAAGACATGCGGGAAATGCTGAAAGAAGAACTGTCAGATGCCAAGAAGAGGATTGAGGAACTGGAAAAGGAATTGAAAATTCTTCTTCTGCCAAAAGACCCTAATGATGAGAAGAACGTTATTGTGGAAATTCGTGCAGGTGCAGGCGGAGACGAAGCGGCTCTGTTTGCAGCAGAAATTTACAGAATGTATGTGAAATACGCAGAATCCCAGAATTGGAAGACGGAGATGATGAGTCTCAACGAAAATGGAATCGGCGGATTTAAAGAAGTTACTTTTATGATTAACGGAAAAGGTGCGTATTCCAGACTGAAATACGAAAGTGGTGTACATCGTGTACAGCGTGTTCCGGAAACAGAAAGCGGCGGACGGATTCATACATCCACTATTACGGTAGCCATTATGCCGGAAGCAGAGGAAATTGACTTTGAACTGGACTTAAATGACTGTAAATTTGACGTGTTCCGTGCATCCGGAAACGGTGGACAGTGCGTCAATACTACGGACTCTGCGGTACGTCTGACACATATCCCTACGGGAATCGTGATTTCCTGTCAGGACGAGAAATCTCAGCTTAAGAACAAGGATAAGGCTTTAAAGGTATTGCGTTCCAGGCTGTATGATATGGAACTGCAGAAACGTCATGATGCAGAGGCAGAGGCCAGAAGAAGCCAGGTGGGTACGGGAGACCGTTCCGAAAAAATCAGAACCTACAATTTCCCCCAGGGACGTGTGACAGACCACAGAATTAAGCTGACCCTGCACAGACTGGACAGTATTTTGAACGGGGATTTGGAGGAAATTATTGATTCGCTGATTGCTGCAGATCAAACGGCTCGCTTAAGTGGGCTGGAGCAGTAACAGATAGAGAGAATTTTTCAAAGTAAGGAGAAGTACAATTATGAAGAAAACAGCATTAGTAATTATGGCTGCAGGAATCGGAAGCCGCTTCGGAAAGGGAATTAAACAGCTTGCACAGGTAGGACCAAGCGGAGAAATTATTATGGATTACTCCATTCATGATGCCCTGGAAGCCGGATTCAACAAGGTGGTTTTTATTATCCGCAAGGATATTGAAGAAGAGTTCCGCAGTATTATCGGGAACAGAATCGAGAAAATCACAGAGGTAGAATATGTGTACCAGGATATCAACGATTTGCCGGAAGGCTATACCTGCCCTGCGGACCGTACCAAGCCATGGGGAACCGGACACGCAGTACTGGCAGCCAAAAAGGTCATTACTGAGCCGTTTATTGTTATTAATGCGGATGACTATTACGGAAAAGAAGCGTTTGTGAAAATTCACGACTATCTGGTAGAAGAAAAAACGGCAGCAGAAAAGATGGATATCTGTATGGCAGGCTTTATTCTGGAAAATACCTTAAGTGATAACGGCGGTGTGACAAGAGGGGTCTGCACTTTAGATGAAAACAAAAAACTGGTAGGTATTACAGAAACCTACAATATTCAGAAAACACCGGCAGGTCCTGCGGCTGTAGACGAAGAAACAGGAGCAAAGACACCACTGGATTCCCAGACTCTGGTTTCCATGAATATGTGGGGACTGACACCGGAATTTTTAGAAGTTCTGGAAAAAGGTTTTGTGGACTTTTTAGCAGAAGTGAAACCAGGCGAAATCAAGAAAGAATACTTGCTTCCGGCAGTGGTTGATCAGTTGATTCAGGAAAATAAAGCAGAGGTAGCGGTTCTGAAGACACATGACACCTGGTTTGGCGTAACGTATCAGGAAGACAAAGAAAAAGTAATGGAATCCTTTAAAGAACTGGTGAAAAAAGGGGTATATAAAGAAGAACTCTTTTCATAATCGGAATTTTGTGTTATCTTAGTAAATGACAAAAAGATAAAAAAAATGAATGATTGTGTAAAAAGGAGCGAGTTATGGGTAAATATTTTGGAACGGACGGCTTTCGTGGCGAGGCAAATGTGAATTTGACCGTGGAACATGCTTTTAAAGTGGGAAGATTTCTGGGCTGGTATTTCGGCAAAGAACATAAAGCGCAGATTGTAATCGGAAAAGATACCAGAAGAAGCAGCTATATGTTTGAATACTCTCTGGTGGCCGGATTGACGGCATCAGGGGCAGATGTATACCTTCTTCATGTAACCACAACCCCTAGCGTGTCCTATGTGGTGCGCACGGAGAATTTTGACTGCGGTATTATGATTTCTGCCAGTCACAATCCTTTCTATGACAATGGCATTAAGATTATCAACGGAAACGGACAGAAGATGGACGCCTCTGTGGAAGCCCAGATTGAGGCCTATATTGATGGAGAAATGGAAGAACTGCCTCTGGCAAAAAGGGAGAACATCGGACGCACCGTAGACTTCTCAGCGGGAAGAAACCGTTATATTGGCTATCTGATTTCTATTCCAACCAGAGCGTTTAAAAATATGCGTATTGGTCTGGACTGCTCAAACGGAAGCGCTTCGGCTATTGCCAAAAGTGTGTTTGACGCGCTGGGCGCCAAAACTTATGTAATTCATAACAATCCGAATGGAACCAATATTAATACAAACTGCGGTTCCACACACATCAATGAACTGAAAAAATTTGTAATAGAAAAAGGCCTGGACGTGGGATTTGCCTATGACGGAGATGCAGACCGCTGTATTGCAGTGGACGATAAGGGAGAAGAAGTAAACGGAGATTTGATTCTCTATGTCTGCGGCAAGTATATGAAGGAATGCGGACAGTTAAACAACAATACCATTGTGACAACAGTTATGTCCAATCTGGGTCTGTACAAGGCTTGTGACAGAGAAGGCATCCGCTATGAGAAAACTGCGGTAGGCGACAAGTATGTGTGCGAAAATATGATGGCAAACGGACATTCCATTGGCGGAGAACAGTCCGGGCACATTATCTTTTCCAAACATGCCACAACAGGAGACGGAATCCTGACTTCTCTGAAGCTTATGGAAGTCATTATCGAGAAAAAAGTGCCATTGAGCACACTGACAAGAGAGGTTGTCATTTATCCTCAGGTGCTGAAGAATGTAAGAGTTTATGATAAAAAAACGGCAAGGGAAAATCAGAAGGTGACAGAAGCTGTGGCTGAGGTGGAGAAAGCCCTTGGAGATGAAGGCAGAATTCTGGTAAGGGAAAGCGGCACAGAACCATTGATTCGCGTTATGGTGGAAGCCGCTACCGACGCAGTCTGCAAAGAATATGCAGATAAGGTTGTGGAAGCTATGCGGGCTGAAAATCTCATTGCCGAATAAGGAAACGGGGTTAAACGGGTGAAAAAGAAAATTGTTTTGGCGGCAGTTGTGCTGTGTCTGCTGGCCGGATGTAAAGGCAGTGAACCGACGGAATATGAGACCGGGCTGGAAAATCTGAAAAAACAGGAGTATACTCAGGCTATCGAAAATTTTCAAAATGCCATCTCTGAAGGCGGCCATGGAGTGCAGTCCTGGAGAGGAATCGGCATTGCCTGGACGGAGCAGGGGATTTTTGATAAGGCGCAGGAAGCTTTTACGACTGCTTTGGGATTGACGGAACGTTCGGAAAAAGCCTTAAAGACAGATTTATATTTTTACCTGGCAGATGCCCTGTATCATCAGGGCGAATATCAGAAATGTGTGGAAACCTGTGAGGAACTCTTAAAACTTCAGAAGAAAAAAGACGCTTACTTTTTAAGAGGAAGCGCTTACCTGCACATGGATGAATATAAGAAGGCGCACAGTGATTTTTCCAGAGTGGTGTCGGGTTCAGGTGACTATGAGGACTATCTGGATGTCTATAAGGTTTACAAGTCCTGTGACTTGAATGCAGACGGCAGCGCTTATCTGGAAAGCGCTCTGGAAATTAAGGCGAAATCGGCAGAGGATTTTTATAATGAAGGCAGAGTGTACTATTATCTGGAAGAATATGAGAAAGCCGAGAAAATGCTGAAAAAAGCGTGGAAGGAAGAATATGCGCCTGCATTGGTGTATTTGGGGAAGGTGTATCTGGACGCAGGCGAGCCCCAAAAAGCTTCTGACATATATCAGAAATGTCTGCAGCAGAAGGGACTTGAGGCAGAAGGATATAATGGGCTTGCTTACTGTTCTGTCAAGCAGGAGGATTATACCGGTGCGCTTTCCTACGTAGAGAAGGGCCTGAAAGAAAAGGATAAAGAAGTGCAGCAGGCACTTTTGTTTAATGAGATTGTGATTTATGAAAAGCAGAAAGATTTTGCCACTGCCAAAACAAAAATGCAGGAATATCTGAAACAGTATCCTGCAGATGAAGAAGCAGTGAGAGAAAATTATTTTTTGCAGACAAGATAGAGGGCTGTCGCACTGGCGACAGCCCTTTTGTCAAAGATATAGGTATCAGAACCACGGGTTGGTTTTACTACATTTTCTAAGAGATAATATACTAGAAAAAGTATAGAAAAAACAGTGGAAAGATCATAGATTTTCTGTACGAATTATATAATAATCACAGAAAAGAGGGTGGGGGCTTGCGGGAAAGAAAAGAAGGAAGTATCATAAAGGCAAGAAAACAGGACAGGAGAGTTGTATGGATTTATATGAATTAAAGGAAGAACAGGAACGAGTGATTTTAGTAGGTGTGCAGACCCAGGACGGGGATGACACGGAAGAATCTTTAAAAGAGCTGGAAGAACTGGTAAAAACCGCAGGAGCCGTGACGGTGGGGACAGTGATACAGAGCCGGGAAGCCATTCATCCGGGATATTATGTAGGCACGGGAAAACTGGAAGAAATTCGTATGGCGGCAGACGCTTATGACGCTACAGGCATTGTATGCGATGATGAACTTTCCCCTTCTCAGATGAACAACCTGGAGAGAGAACTGGGACTGAAAATCATGGACAGGACGGTAGTGATTCTGGATATTTTTGCTGCCAGAGCCAATACCAGCGAGGGAAAAATACAGGTGGAACTGGCCCAGCTTCGTTACCGGGCGGCCAGACTTACCGGGATGGGAACTGCCATGTCCAGGCTGGGCGGAGGAATCGGTACCAGAGGTCCGGGAGAGAAAAAGCTGGAAGTGGACAGACGTTTGATTAAGTCTCGCATTTCTCAGCTAAGAAAGGATTTGGAGCAGGTAAAACGGCACCGGGAACTGCTGCGAGAGGGGCGAAAGCGGGAAAATATCCGAACAGCCGCTATTGTAGGGTATACCAACGCAGGAAAGTCTACACTTTTAAATACGCTTACGGACGCCTGTGTATTGGAGGAGGATAAGCTGTTTGCCACTCTGGACCCTACAACCAGAGTGCTGGAACTGCCGGGAAAACAGAAAATTTATCTGACAGATACCGTAGGCTTTATACGGAAACTGCCCCATCATTTAATCGAGGCTTTTAAGAGTACCCTGGAAGAGGCAAAATATGCGGATTTTATTATTCATGTGGTAGATGCTTCCAATCCCCAGATGGAGGAGCAGATGTATGTGGTGTATGAAACTCTTCAGGAACTGGGGGTACAGGATAAGAAGATTGTCACCCTTTTTAACAAACAGGACAGATTGTCGGACGCAGGAATTTTTCGGGACTTTAGGGCAGACTATGTGATTAAGACCGCGGTGAAGACTGGACAGGGGCTGGAGGAATTGAAGGCTGTGCTGGAGAAATTGCTTACCGAAGACCAGATTTATATTGAGCGCGTGCTGGATTACCGGGAAGCGGGACAACTCCAGCTTATACGCAAGTACGGACAACTGATTTCAGAGGAGTACACCGATGAGGGCATTGCGGTGAAGGCCAGAGTGCCCCGGGATATTTATGGAAGAATCGGCGGAAAATAAAGAAGAATAAAAAATCTCCCCACCAGAGGGTGCGTGTTCTGGTGGGGAGATTTTTATGCGGAAAATAAATTTCCTTTATCGAAAGTGAGTCTTATTTCTGGTTTTTTTCAGCTTCTGCCATTTTCATAGCCCGAACCTTTAACGGAAGTCCGAATAAGGTGATGAAGCCGTCGGCATCGTGGTGGTCATATAAATCACCGGTAGTAAAGGAGGCCAGAGATTCGTCGTATAAGCTGTAAGGAGAAGTTGTGCCGGCTTTGATGATGTTGCCTTTATACAGTTTGAACTTTACTTCTCCTGTAACGTATTTCTGTGTGGATTCCACAAAGGCCTGAATGGCTTCACGAAGAGGTGTGAACCATTTTCCTTCATATACAATCTGTGCAAACTGGCTGCCCAGCTTTTTCTTCATTTCCATGGTATCACGGTCCAGAATCAGTTCTTCCAACTGGTCATGGGCTTCCATGAGAATAGTTCCGCCCGGTGTCTCATATACGCCGCGGGATTTCATGCCTACCACACGGTTCTCCACAATATCAATAATACCGATACCGTTTTCTCCGCCTAATTTGTTCAGTTCCGTGATGATTTCAGATACCTTCATGGCTTTGCCGTTTAAAGTTTTCGGAACACCTGCTTCAAATGTCATGGTCACTTCTGTTTCTTTGTCCGGTGCTTTCTGCGGAGTCACACCTAAAACCAGCAAATCATCGTAGTTTGGTTCAGCAGCAGGGTCTTCCAGTTCCAGGCCTTCATGACTGATATGCCATAAGTTTCTGTCACGGCTGTAGCTGTGGCTTGCGTCAAAGGGGAGGTCAATTCCGTGAGCTTTGCAGTAAGCAATTTCGTCTTCACGGGACTGCATGGTCCACACATCAGTCATACGCCATGGGGCAATAATTTTTAAATCAGGTGCCAGAGCCTTAATTCCCAGCTCGAAACGAATCTGGTCATTTCCTTTGCCGGTTGCACCGTGACAGATAGCGGAAGCTCCTTCTTTTCTTGCAATTTCTACCAGACGTTTTGCGATGCCGGGACGAGCCATGGAAGTACCAAGAAGGTATTTGTGCTCATACACAGCGCCGGCCTGTACGCAGGGAACAATGTAGTCATCACAGAATTCATCAACAATATCTTCAATATATAATTTGGAAGCGCCGGAAAGTGCAGCGCGTTCTTCCAGTCCGTCTAATTCTGCGCCCTGACCACAGTCGATACAGCAGCAGATAACCTCGTAATCAAAATTTTCCTTTAACCATGGAATTAACGCGGTAGTGTCCAGTCCGCCGGAATATGCCAGAATTACTTTTTCTTTCATAATAAATATCCTCCTTTATCACAGGTTTGCTATGTGAAATTTTTTTGTTTCGCCTTCGTTGGTATTAATATACAACAAAAATTATAATTATGCAATAGGGAAATGCAAAAAAATAAAAAAATTTACTGGGATGAAAAGATATGCATGGCGGTTATAACAGATATTACTCTGGAATATCCTATTTATATAAGGGGTTTTAAAGAGAAGGGTAATCTGGAAAAAACAGAAAATTTCAGAAAAAACACTTGCATATACAAAAATATGGATGTATAATTATTCAAAAATTTATAAAAATATGCAGGGAGAGAAAGCAGTGCAGTCTTTTCTTGCAGAGCAAAAGAATCAGGAGTATGATGAAAAAAACAGGAAATGAGGGATAAGGCTATGATTAAGGTGGGAATTATCGGTGCAACCGGATATGCGGGACAGGAATTGGTCCGGCTTTTAAAGGGGCATGGAAATGCGGAAATCAAATGGTATGGGTCCAGAAGCTACATTGATAAGAAGTATGCCCAGGTTTACCAGAATATGTTTCAGATTGTAGAGGAAACCTGTCTGGACGACAACATGGAGGAATTGGCAGAGCAGGTAGATGTGATTTTTACAGCAACACCCCAGGGGTTGTGTGCTTCCATGGTCAAGGAAGAAATCCTTTCCAAGGTGAAAATAATTGACCTGAGCGCAGATTTCCGTATAAAAGATGTGTCTGTTTATGAAAAATGGTACGGTTTAGAACACAAATCGCCTCAGTTTCTGCCGGAGGCTGTGTACGGGCTGTGTGAGATGAACCGGGACAAGATAAAAAAGGCGAGGCTGGTGGCAAATCCGGGCTGTTATACCACCTGCAGTATCCTTACCTGTTATCCGCTGGTAAAGGAAGGGCTGATTGATGGAAATACCTTGATTATCGACGCCAAATCCGGTACTTCCGGGGCTGGAAGAGGAGCAAAGCTGGACAATCTGTTCTGTGAAGTCAATGAAAATATGAAGGCTTATGCAGTAGCCAGTCACCGTCACACACCGGAAATCGAAGAACAGCTGGGCTATGCCGCAGGAAAAGAAATTACACTGAACTTTACCCCTCATCTGGTTCCCATGAACCGGGGAATTCTGGTGACAGCCTACGCTTCTCTGACAAAACAGGTATCTTATGAAGAGGTAAAGGCCGTATATGACAAATATTATGAAAAAGAGCAATTTGTCCGTGTGCTGGAAAAAGATGTGACACCCCAGACCCGTTGGGTAGAGGGAAGCAATTACACGGATATAAATTTCAAAATTGACCCGAGAACTAACCGGATTATTCTTATGGGCGCTATTGACAATCTGGTAAAAGGGGCGGCCGGACAGGCTGTGCAGAATATGAATCTGCTGTTTGGAGAAAAAGAAAACAGGGGACTGGAACTGGTTCCCATGTTTCCATAAAGCATTTCAGAAAGAGATAGGATGAGGAGGCAGTAAGATGAAGGTAATAGAGAACGGCATTACAGCCCCAAAGGGGTTTTTGGCAGCAGGCCTTGCGGCGGGAATTAAAAAGGGAAACAAAAAGGATATGGCCATGGTGTATAGTCAGAAACCATGTCAGACCGCCGGAACTTTTACCACCAATGTGGTGAAAGCGGCGCCTGTGAAATGGGACAAACATTTGGTGGATAACGCAGCATATACACAAGCCATTGTGTGCAACAGCGGTATTGCCAATGCCTGTACTGGAACAGAAGGGTACAGTTACTGTCAGGAAACAGCAAAAACGGCGGCAGAAGCGCTGCAGATACCGGAAGAGGCAGTTTTGGTGGCATCTACAGGTGTTATCGGACAGCAGCTTCCCATAGATATCTTAAAAGAAGGGGTAAAAAAGCTGGTTCCGGTGCTTTCTGATTCCAGAGAGGCGGGAATTCTGGCAGCCCAGTCTATTATGACTACGGACACTGTGAGGAAGGAATGTGCTGTAGAAATGGAACTTTCGGGCGCAAAGGTGACCATAGGCGGCATGTGCAAGGGTTCCGGCATGATTCACCCCAATATGTGCACCATGCTGGGCTTTGTCACCACAGACGTGCAGATTACCAAAGAACTTCTGCAGGAAGCCTTGAGTGAAATTGTTCAGGATACCTACAATATGATTTCTGTGGACGGGGATACTTCAACCAATGATACCGTGTTGGTGCTGGCAAACGGCATGGCGGAAAATCCTTTGATTAGCGAGAAAAATCAGGATTATGAAACTTTTAAAGAGGCTCTTTTGTATGTAAATACAAGTCTGGCTAAGCAGATTGCAGCAGACGGGGAAGGGGCTACGGCACTGTTTGAAGTGAAGATTACGGGGGCAGAGACAAAGGAGCAGGCAGTGACATTGGCAAAATCTGTCATAACCTCGAATCTGACAAAAGCGGCTGTTTTCGGCCATGATGCCAACTGGGGCAGAATCCTGTGTGCCATGGGGTATTCCGGGGCACAGTTTGACCCCGACAAAGTGGATTTGTTCTTTGAAAGCGCAGCAGGGAAAATTCAGATTTTAAAGGACGGAGTGGCCGTGGATTACAGTGAGGAGGAAGCTACCAGAATTCTTTCGGAAAAACAGGTGACTGCAGCAGCGGACATCAAGCTGGGAAAGGAATCGGCTGTGGCCTGGGGCTGTGATTTGACTTATGATTATGTGAAAATTAACGCGGATTACAGGTCTTAATGGTTTATGGAATAGAAGAAAAAGAAGGGCAGGGAGAAACATGGTAAAGCAGAAATATCTTGACAAAGCAGAGGTGCTGATTGAGGCGCTTCCCTATATTCAGCGGTTTAACCGGAAAATTATTGTGGTGAAATATGGCGGAAGTGCCATGGTGGACGAGGAATTAAAGAAAAGCGTCATTCAGGATGTGGTACTGTTAAAGCTGGTGGGATTTAAACCCATTATTGTCCACGGCGGCGGAAAGGAAATCAGCAAGTGGGTAAGCAAAGTGGGAAAAGAGCCCAGATTTGTCAACGGGCTGCGGGTAACGGACGAGGAAACCATGGAACTGGCAGAAATGGTGCTGGGAAAAGTAAATAAGGAACTGGTAAGCCTGGTGGAATCCCTGGGGGTTCGGGCTGTGGGACTCAGCGGAAAGGACGGAGGACTTCTGCGGGTAGAGAAGAAGTTCTCCCAGGGGCAGGATATCGGATTTGTGGGAAATGTTACGGATGTAAATCCCCAGATTCTTCTGGACCTTCTGGAAAAAGACTTTCTGCCCATTGTGTGTCCCATTGGTATGGATGATAATTATGCGGCTTACAACATCAATGCCGACGATGCAGCCTGTGCCATTGCAAAGGCCATGCATGCGGAAAAACTGGCATTTCTGACGGATATCGAAGGGGTTTACAAAGACCCGGAAGACCCGGAAAGCCTGATTTCCAAGTTGTTTGTAAAAGAGGCAAAGGAACTGATTTTCAACGGAAATGTGGGCGGCGGTATGATTCCCAAGTTGCAAAACTGTATGGATGCCATTGAGGAAGGCGTTTCCAGAGTGCATATTCTGGACGGCAGGATAAAACATTGTCTGCTTCTGGAAATCTTTACGGATAAGGGAATCGGAACCGCTATTCTGAGAAAGGAGGGCATACAGCATTATGATGTGCAGTAAGGAATATATGGAACTGGCAGAGAACAGTATCCTTCATACTTATAATCGTTTTCCCGTGGTGCTGGAAAAGGGAGAAGGCGTGTATCTTTATGACCTGGACGGAAAGAAGTATCTGGACTTTGGCGCGGGAATTGCGGTTTTTGCCCTGGGGTATGGAAATGAGGAGTACAACGAAGCTTTAAAAATCCAGATTGACAAGCTGATACATACCTCAAATCTCTATTACAATACGCCTATGGCGGAGGCGGCTCACAAACTTTTGAAAGCGTCGGGTATGAGTCGGGTGTTTTTTACCAACAGTGGTACAGAAGCCATAGAAGGGGCTATTAAGGCAGCCAGAAAGTATGCCTGGTTAAAGGATAACAGCACGGACCATGAAATTATCGCCATGCGTCATTCCTTCCACGGCAGAAGTCTGGGGGCTTTGTCTGTTACCGGAAACAGTCATTATCAGGAACCCTTTAAGCCTTTAATCGGAGGGGTGAAATTTGCGGATTTTAATGATTTGGACAGCGTAAAAGCAGCAGTGACAGAGAAAACCTGTGCAATTATCCTGGAAACCGTCCAGGGAGAAGGCGGCATTTATCCCGCAGAGGAAGGCTTTTTAAAGGGTGTGAAAAAACTCTGTGAGGAAAAGGATATTCTGCTGATTTTAGATGAAATTCAGTGCGGCATGGGACGGACGGGCAGCATGTTTGCCTGGCAGGCGTACGGCACAGAGCCGGATATTATGACCTGCGCCAAAGCCCTGGGCTGCGGTGTGCCGGTAGGGGCTTTTGTGCTGGGTGAAAAAGCCGCGGAAAAATCTTTGGAGCCGGGAGACCACGGAACCACTTACGGTGGAAATCCTCTGGCCTGTGCGGCGGTAAGCAAGGTGTTTGATTTATTTGAAAAACAGGATATTCTGCACCATGTACAGGAAATTTCCGGTTATTTGGAGAAAAAGCTGGATGGCCTTGTGGATAAGTATGAATTTTTGAGTGAACGGCGTGGAAAAGGTCTGATGCAGGGACTGGAGGTTGCCGGAAGGCCTGTGGGAGAGATTGTTTCAAAAGCGCTGGAAAATGGTTTGATTGTAATTTCAGCGGGAAATCATGTGCTGCGGTTTGTGCCGCCGCTTATTGTTACCCGGGAACATATTGATGAGATGATAGAAAAGCTGGAAAAGAGTTTTTAAAGATATAGGTATAAAAGTGGTTTCTCTGGAAATTCTATGTAACAGGACAGAAGAAACGGAGGAACACAAGCATGTGGGGCATTTTAGTTGCTTTGCTTTCCGGTGCGCTGATGAGCGTGCAGGGAGTTTTTAATACGGAACTGACCAAACAGACCAGCCTTTGGGTATCCACAGGCTGGGTACAGATTTCAGCCTTTTTAATCTGTGTGTGTGCCTGGCTTTTTACCGGACGGGAGGAAGCGGGTGCACTTTTGCGGGTAGACCACAAATACCTTCTGCTGGGAGGGGTTATCGGCGCTTTTATTACTGTGACGGTGATTCAGAGTATGTCATCTCTTGGGCCTGCCCGGGCGGCTATGCTCATTGTGGTGGCTCAGCTTGCGGTCGCTTATGTGATTGAGCTTCTGGGCCTTTTCGGAGTGGAAAAGGTGGATTTTGAGTGGCGCAGGCTTATCGGCATGGCTGTGGCTATTGTGGGAATCATAATTTTTAAATGGGAAAAATAGACAAAAACAGCCGTGGTTTTGCGGCTGTTTTTTGGATTGCAGGAACAGACGGGAAGTGCTATACTACAGATACATATCAAAATCATGTTCGGCGTTTCAGCCAAAGATTTCCAGATATTTATAAAAGACTGTAAAAGGCAAAAGTGTGTTATTTTACAAAGAAGTTCCGATTTATATATTGTAAAGAGTTTTCAAATTCGTTACAATAGAACTATCTGTACACATGTTTGCATTTTGCAGACGGATTGCGTCAGAAATGCAGAAAGCAGAGGTGTATAGAATGAAGAAAAAGAGCGTACTTTTTGGAATGTTTTTGTTGATATGCTGCCTGTGGATATCTTCCTGCAAGCAGGAAGAGGTTGTGATAGAGCAGCCTTCTCTGGAAAAATCAGAAAAAGAAGAGACGGATAAGGCAGACGGGGAGGGAGAGAAATCTTCACAGGAGAGTGAACCGGAGGCAGAAACTATCTGGGTAGACGTAAGCGGGGCAGTGAACCGTCCCGGTGTTTACGAACTGCAGAAAGAAGCCAGGGTGTTTGAGGCAGTAAAGGCAGCAGGTGGTTTTTCCAAAGAGGCCGATACCGGATGGCTGAATCAGGCGGCTTTGCTGGTTGACGGGGAGAAAATTCAAGTATATACTTTGGAAGAAACCAGTCAGATGAAGGAACAGGGGATTGTACAGGAAAAGCAGCAAAAAGAGACGGCAGATTCTCCGGTGCAGAGTACCGGGGGAAACGGCAGGGTGAATATTAACACGGCTGATGTGACCGGGCTTCAGGAAATTCCGGGTATTGGTCAGGTGAGAGCCCAGGCCATTGCGGACTACAGAGAAGAAAACGGAAAGTTCCAAAGCATTGAGGAAATTCAGGAGGTTCCCGGTATTAAGGGAAAGACTTTTGAAAAGATACAGAACTATATCACAATAGAATAAGGAGAGCGAAATGAGTAAGCGAGTATTGGTAGTAGATGATGAAAAACTGATTGTAAAAGGAATAAGATTCAGCCTGGAGCAGGAAGGCATGGAGGTGGACTGTGCCTATGATGGAGAAGAGGCCCTGGAAAAGGCAAAGATCGGAGATTACGATATGATTCTTCTGGATATTATGCTTCCGAAGCTGACCGGGCTTGAGGTCTGCCAGCAGATTCGTGAATTTTCTTCCGTGCCGATTATTATGCTTACTGCAAAGGGAGAAGATATGGATAAGATTCTGGGGCTGGAGTACGGTGCAGATGATTATATTACAAAGCCTTTTAATATCCTGGAGGTAAAAGCCCGCATTAAAGCCATTATGAGGAGAACCAGAAAGGAAGAAAAGAAAGAAAGTTTCGGCAAAACGCTGGTTAGCGGGGACTTAAAACTGGATTGTGAAGGCAGAAGAGTCTTTATTGCAGGTAGGGAAATCAATCTGACTGCAAAGGAATTTGATGTTCTGGAGCTTTTGGCAAAAAATCCCAATAAGGTATACAGCCGTGAAAATCTGCTGAATCTGGTATGGGGCTATGAGTATCCGGGAGATGTGCGCACCGTGGATGTACATATCCGGCGCCTTAGAGAGAAGATTGAAGCGGTTCCCAGTGACCCGAAATATGTGCATACAAAATGGGGAATCGGATATTATTTTCAGGGATAGGGAAAACAGATGAAAGTAAAGGTGAAACTGACATTTTTTAAAAGTCTCAGATTCCGCATTATGGTTTTGTTGGTGATTATTGGTATTGTGCCCTGCCTGCTCACGGAGATGGTGATTGTACGCAGTTATGAAAGCCGGGCTGTGGAACTGCGGAAAATCAATGTAAAGAACCAGTGCGATATTCTGGGAAATCAGTTGATGGAGGAAGGATATCTGGAACAGCAGCAGTCAGAAACAATCAATAAGGAGCTGTCCCTGGTTTCTACTATCTATAACGGCAGGATTCTGATTATCAATGAGAGCGGAAGGATTGTGAAGGATACCTACGGTATTGATGAAGGAAAATATGTGCTGTCCGAAGAAGTTATTAAGTGCTTTGAAGGAGAAGACACCAGCAGCTATGATAAGAAAAATTCGTATATTGAACAGACCATTCCATTGACGGACCCAAAGAGCAAGCACATTGAAGGTGTAATGCTGGTAAGCACCTCTACCGGAGAGATTGTGGACAGTATTGCGTTTTTGGAGCACAGGGGAAGTCTGCTGATGCTGGCTATTTGTCTGCTTGTGGTGGTACTGGGCTTTGTGTTGTCAAAGGTTCTGGTGAAGCCCTTTGCCAGAGTGGGAAAGGCTATTGAAGAACTGACAGACGGTTATCTGGATGAAGAGATTTCTGTGCCGGATTACACGGAAACACAGATGATAAGCAGTGTGTTTAATAAAATGCTGAAGCGTATGAAGGTATTGGATGATTCCAGGCAGGAGTTTGTAGCCAACGTATCCCATGAACTGAAAACACCTATGACGTCCATTAAAGTGCTGGCTGATTCGCTTGCAGGGCAGGAAAATGTGCCAGTGGAACTGTATCAGGAATTTATGCAGGATATTGCTGTGGAAATTGACAGAGAAAATCAGATTATTACAGACCTGCTGTCTCTGGTGAAAATGGATAAAAAGGCTTCAGAGCTGAATGTTGAGAAGGTGAATATCAATGAAATGATGGAAAACATTCTCAAGAGGCTGAAGCCCATTGCAGACAAGAAAAATGTGGAACTGGTGCTGGAAAGCTATCGTCCTATTGTGGCAGAAATCGACGAGGTGAAGATGAGCCTGGCACTTACTAATCTGGTGGAAAACGGAATTAAATACAACATACAGGACGGCTGGGTACATGTGATTTTGAATGCAGATCACAAATACTTTTATGTATCTGTAGCAGATTCGGGAATCGGAATTCCCCAGGAATCCCTTGACCGTATTTTTGAGCGTTTCTACCGGGTGGATAAGTCTCATTCCAGAGAAATAGGGGGAACGGGACTGGGTCTGGCCATTACAAGAAATGCCATTGTCATGCACCGAGGCGCCATTAAGGTCAAGAGTGAAGAACATAAGGGGACTACTTTTTCTGTAAGGATTCCTCTGAACTATATTGCATAAGGAGGGCATGAAGTGAAAAAAATGATGAAGACTGTTTTGCTTCTTCTGACAGCAGGAATTTTGCTGAATTTGTCCGGATGCAAAGAAGAGGAAAAGCAGGAAAGTAAGACAGAATACCATATGTATTATCTTTCCCTTACGGAAACTGCTTTGGAAGAAACGGACTATGTGCCTTCCCAGCGGACTTCGGAGGCTATGGTAAATGAAATTGTAGGGATGCTGGGAAAAGAGCCAGAGAATGAAGAATATCTTTCTCTGCTGCCCAAAGGAGTAACGATAGAAACCTGTACTTATGAGGGACAGACCGTAACGCTGACCTTTAATGAAGAGTATAAAAAGATGAAAAACACCAGAGAAATTCTGGCGAGAGCAGGAATTGTCAAGGCGCTGACCCAGATTCCCGGAGTCAGTTATGTGGAATTTTATCAGGGGCAAGAGGCTATGACAGACGCAGATGGACAGAATATCGGCAAAATGGACGCCTCCACTTTTGTGGAAAATGAAGGGGAAAATATCAATTCTTATGTACAAAATGATTTAAATCTTTATTTTGCCAGCAAAGACGGAGAAAATCTGGTAAAGGAAAGAGTTTCTGTGTATTATAGCAGCAATGTTCCCATTGAAAGGGAAGTGGTGGAGAGGCTTTTGAAGGGACCGAACAGTTCTGAACTGCAGCCTACACTGTCACCGAATACGAAGATTCTGGGTGTATCCATTGCAGAGGGAATCTGTTATGTAAATCTGGATAAGAGTTTTCTCAGTGATACTATGAATGTACAGGAAAAGCTGCCTATATATTCTATTGTCAATTCCCTTACAGATGCATGTAACCTGCGGGGCGTGCAGATATCTGTGGAAGGAGAAACGAAGGTGACTTTCCGGGAAAGTATGAAGCTGGATGAGATATATCATGCGGATTACAGCCTGATAGACAGTGAAGAGGCAGAAGAAAATCATGAGTAAACGACCTTTATGTGCGGCTGCGGTTTTCTGGGCAGTTCTGTTGTACCTTTTGGGAGGGGCAGGGATAAAATATTTTACCTATGCCCCGCCTGAGCTGCCTTCCGGGGCTTTTGCCGGGAAGGCAGCCGTTACAGGAGAGGTATACAGAGCGGATGTCCATACCCGCAGTACAAGTCTATATTTGAGAAAAGCAAATCTGATTTTAAATTCTAAAAAATATCCCATAGATGGAATTAAAGCAACCGTTACAACGGAACATATGAAAGAAACAGCGAAACCGGGAAGTGAAGTTTTGCTGCAGGGAGAACTACAGGAAATTCCCCTGCCTTCAAATCCAGGGCAGTTTCATGAGCGGGCCTATTATTATCCCAGAAAGATAAAATGGTATCAGAAAGTTTCTTATATACAGGTGATACAGCCGGAGAAAAACAGGTTTTTATGTTTGCAGGAGAAAATCAAACAGAAACTGCAGAATGGAATTTACCATGTAATGACAAAAGAACAGGCGGGTATTATGGAGGCCATGCTTTTAGGAGAGAAGGCGCAGATAGATACAG
Organism: Blautia acetica; assembly: GCF_038739805.1. Taxonomy (NCBI): domain Bacteria; kingdom Bacillati; phylum Bacillota; class Clostridia; order Lachnospirales; family Lachnospiraceae; genus Blautia; species Blautia acetica. Next base: position 25,613 of record NZ_JBBEWO010000008.1, read on the forward strand.
AACAGCAGTTTTTATTTCAGCTTATGGGGTGTTCTCATATTCTGTCGGTTTCAGGAACCCATCTTTCCGTTATAGGCGGTGTGTTCTTCTGGCTGCTGAGAAAACTCAGAATTCCCTACAAGGCCGCAGGAGGGATTACTGTGGCCGCCATGTTTTTTTACGGCAGTCTTACGGGGAACGGGGCGGCTGTACTGCGGGCTGTCGTGATGTTTGCAGTTTCCATGGGGGCGTTTTGGGTCAGGCGTACTTACGATTTCCTTTCTGCTATGGCGCTGGCCTCTATGCTGCTTCTGGCAGAAAGTCCGCTGTATCTCTATGACAGCAGTTTTCTCCTGTCCTTTGGAGCAATTTTGGGACTGGGGGCGGTATATCCGGTCTTATTTCCCGGAAAAAAAGCGGGGAGAAGAAGAGAAAGCAGGGCAGAAAAGCTGTATCATGGAATTTTAGCGGGAATACAGTCAGGGATATCCGTGTGGCTGGTGCTGCTGCCTGTCACCATGTATTTTTTCTATGAAATTCCATTATGGGGAATTTTTATGAATCTGCTGATTTTACCTACAGCGGGCATTTTACTGGCTTCGGGGATTTTAGGCTGTGTTTTGGGAGTCTGGTTTCCAGTTTTGGGAAAAATTGCAGCCTTTCCCGCAGCAGGAATTTTGGAACTGTATCTGCAGACAGGGAAGATTACAGCCGGACTTCCGGGGGCTTTGTGGATAACCGGCCAGCCAAAGCTGTGGAAATGTGCCCTGTATTATGTTTTACTGGTTCTGGTACTCTGGCTGAGAAAAAGGGGACTTCATTTCAGCTTACTTTTGGCAGGAGCCATGACCGTGTTACTTGTGCGGCTCCCTCAAAATGCAGTAGAGGTGACTTTTTTGGATGTGGGACAGGGAGACTGTGCCTGTATTCAGACGGGCATAAGAAGCGGATATCTGGTGGACGGGGGCAGCAGCAGTGTGTCCGGAGTGGGGAAATACCGGATTCTTCCGTTTCTGAAAGCCTCCGGAATTTCTCGGATAAAGGGTGTTTTTGTTTCCCATATGGATGCGGATCATATAAATGGTATTCAGGAATTATTGGAAACTATAGCAAAAGGCGAAACCATGGTAAGGGTAGAACGGCTCTTTCTGTCTGCATGCAGGGAAACTGAAGAGCAGAGGCTGGAACTGGAAAAATTGGGGAAGGCAGCCGGGTGCGAAATTATTTATGCGGAAAAAGGGACAAAACTGCAGGAGGACAAAATGGAGATGGATTGTCTGTCCCCTTCAGGAGAAAATTGGGAAGAATGGGAAAGCAACGAGGCCTCACAGGTGTGGAAATTTCAAAAAGAGAAGTTTGTACTCCTGTTTACCGGAGATACGCAGGAGAGGGGAGAAGAAAGTCTTTTCAAGGAAACCGGAAACTGCCAGGTGTTAAAAGTGGCTCATCATGGCTCGAAAAATTCCACTCCGGAAGTGTTTTTGCAGGAAGTTCAGCCGGAAATTGCTATTATTTCCTGCGGGGCGGGAAACCGCTATGGACATCCTCATAAGGAATTGGTGGAAAGACTGAAAAGATATACCGGAAAAATTTATAATACGGCAGAGTGCGGTGCTGTGCGTTTGCAGGTGAAAAAGGAGAAAATCAAGATTTCCTGTTACAGAACCGGGGATTCATGATATAATGAGCGTTAGCGAGCGGGAACAATGGGAGTGTCCGTTTGGCGAAAATAGAGGAGAATGTAATGAAAAGTTTACAGGAAGATATCAAAAATCAGGATTTTAAGCATGTGTATTTATTTTGTGGAGAAGAGGATTATCTGAAACAGCAGTATAAGAAAAAGATGCAGCAAGCACTCCTGCCGGATGGAGATACTATGAATTTTGCCTATTTTGAGGGAAGAAAGACGGAACCGGGAGAAGTCATAAGTCTGGCGGACACGATGCCTTTTTTTTCGGACAGGAGGGTGCTTCTTCTGGAAGATACGGGGTTTTTTAAAAATCAGTGCCAGGGCTTGCCAGAGTATCTGGGAGAATTACCGGACTATCTCTGTATGATTTTCGTGGAGAGCGAAGTGGATAAGAGAAGCCGCATGTATAAAGCGGTGAAAAAGCAGGGAAGAGTGGTGGAATTTACCACTCAGGACAGCAATACTCTCATGCGCTGGGTACTGGGAATGATGAAAAAAGAGGGAAAACAGATTACCCAGAGAGATATGGAGTTGTTTCTGCAGAAGACAGGCACGGATATGGGAAATATAGAAAGAGAGTTAGAAAAGTTGCTCTGTTATACCATGGGACGAGATGTGATTACAAAAGCCGACATTGAGGCGGTTTGTACCACACAGATTACCAACCATATTTTTGATATGCTCCGGGCGGTTACGGACAAAAATCAAAAGAAAGCTTTGGATTTATATTATGATTTGCTGGCTTTAAAAGAGCCGCCTATGAGAATTCTCTTTCTTCTGGCCCGGCAATTTAATCTGATTCTGCAGGTGAAAGAACTGGTGAAAGAAGGATATGACCAAGGGCAGATAGGGAAAAAAGCCGGATTGCAGCCTTTCGTAGTACGCAATTATATGACTTATGCGCGAAAATACAGTGAAGAAGATTTGCGAAGTGCAGTGGAGGAATGTGTCAGTACGGAAACAAAGGTTAAGACAGGGTATATGACGGACAGTATGAGCGTGGAACTTTTGCTGGTGAAGTTCAGCAGTAAGTAGAAGCAGAGGAAACAAAAACCGCCTGGCTGATGACGGCCAGCCAGGCGGTAAAATTTCTATTCAAAATCTATCAGCAATAATTATGCAAGTGTGTTTACAGCTTTAGATAAGCGGGAAACTTTTCTTGCAGCTGTATTTTTGTGATAAACACCTTTAGTAGCTGCTTTATCAATAGTAGAAATTGCGTTCTGTAATGCTGCAACTGCTGCTTCTTTATCTTTTGCTTCAATCGCTACTTCTACTTTCTTAATAGAAGTTTTAACAGCTGATTTGATAGATTTGTTTCTCTCAGCTTTTTTTCTGTTTACTAATACTCTTTTCTTTGCAGATTTAATGTTAGCCAAAGCGTACACCTCCAAATATGATTTACTGGTTTATAATTTATCTTTTTATCGGAGAAAGACACGGAACTCTCCGATATAACATGCTTTTTCATTCTAGTTGATTTAGAGAAAAATGTCAATACATAAAATCCTTTAAAATGCAAAAAATATAGGTGTCCTGAGTTTTTTTCGGGAAAACAGAAAAGGACGGCAGAAAGTCTGAAGAAGGGCAGAAAGGAAAAAGAGCATGGCATTGGGAAGAATCCGTACAGATTTGGCACTGGAGGCAAAAGAAAAATTTGAGGAAGAACATGCAGAAGTCAGAGGAGTAGTGGTAAAAGAAGATTACAATGAAGAAAAAGACATAAGGACTACAACGGTCATCATTGAGACGGAGAACGGGGCGAAAACCATGGGAAGACCCCAGGGTGTCTATATTACATTAGAAGCCCCCAATATGTCTGTGCCGGATGAGGATTACCACAGGGAAATTTCAAAAGAACTGGCAGAACATATGAAGGGACTGCTCCCTGAAAAACAGGAACTGAATATTCTGGTGGTGGGGCTGGGAAACAGAGATATTACGCCGGACGCGCTGGGGCCGGATGTGGTATCCAATCTGCATATTACCAGACATATTATCAGGGAATATGGCGTGCAGGGCACAGGGGAGGAGAAACTCCACAGTATCAGCGGTCTGGTTCCGGGAGTCATGGGGCAGACGGGTATGGAAACTCTGGAAATTGTGCGAGGTGTAGCGGAGGAGACAAGACCGGACGTTATTATTGCTATCGACGCTTTGGCGGCCAGAAGCATTAAACGGCTGAACCGAACCATTCAGATAACGGATACAGGAATCAGTCCCGGTTCCGGCGTGGGAAATCACAGAACCGGATTGAATCAGGAGACTTTGGGAATACGCGTAATTGGAATCGGGGTTCCTACGGTAGTGGATGGAGCAACCATTGTCAGGGATTCTATGGCGCATTTGCTGGATACCCTGGAAGAAGCGGAGAAGAAGGAATTTTTGGAGGAAATGATTGCGCCGTCCCTGCACAGTATGTTTATGACCCCGAAAGATGTGGACGAAACCATAAAACGCCTGGCCTTTACTATTTCCGAAGGATTAAATATAGCATTTGCCAAACCCGAGGAATAATTAAAAAGGATTGTCTCATATATAGATATGAGGTGATAGGGTGAAGAAAAGAAAAGCAGAAACGGTGGTGACCGCCGGGATATGGGTGGGAATGGCTGCGCTGGCCGTTTATATTGTTATAAAAGGGCTGGCTTTGGAAAAGAGTACTTTAGAGCATATGCTGTATCAGGTACAGCAGCAGGCAATAGAAATGTATCTTCCAGGCGTGACACGGGAATATGGGGAGACCATGACAGGTTGGCTTTGGGAGAAGATAGAATCCCGGCTGCTGCCAGCCTCGGCAGATATACAGCGGGAAGGGCAGGAAGAGACAGACCAGGCAACAAGTTCTAAGATTATGGAGGAGAACACAGAATTTCTGGAGGCAAAGCTGTTAGAAGAAAATCAGGAAGCAGGGCCTCCGGAATCGGGATATGAAAATACAGGAGGTGTGGATGCCCAGAGCACCCAGGCAGAGCAGGCAAGTACAGCAGGAGGAGTTGCGGAAAATCAGATAAAACAGCCGGTTACAGATATCCCACTGGAAAAATTTCAGGATTTTGAGTTTGTTATGAGTAATTTCTATACAGTGGATAAAACAACCAGTATGAGCAGTGAGCAGTTAGACGCTCCCGCACTGGTACAGATGGATATGCGGATGAAGACAGACAACAGTCAGCCGCAGATATTGATTTACCATAGCCATTCCCAGGAAGAATTTATTGATTCCATTCCGGGAGATGCCTCTACCACCATTGTAGGAGTGGGGGAGTATCTGGCTTCTCTTCTGCGGGATACTTATGGCTATCAGGTTATTCATGTGACAGATACCTTTGATATTGTAGACGGAAAGCTGGACCGTAATCAGGCATATACTTATGCGCAGGAGAGAGTGGAAGCTATTCTGGAGGAAAATCCCAGTGTGGAAGTGGTCATTGACCTGCACAGGGATGGAGTTCCGGATGATAAACGGCTGGTTACGAATATTAATGGAAAAGAAACGGCAAAAATTATGTTTTTTAACGGATTGAGCAGAACGAATCAAAACGGGGAGATTTCTTATCTTCCAAACCCCTACATCAAAGAAAATCTGGCTTTTTCTCTGCAGATGATGTTGGAATCTAAGAAATACTATCCGGATTTGGCCAGAACGATTTATCTGAGAGGATACCGCTACAATCTGCATTTAAGACCGAAAACTCTTTTGGTGGAATGTGGAGCGCAGACCAATACAGTGCAGGAGGAAATGAATGCCATGGAGCCTCTTGCTGATATTTTAAATAAAGTTTTGACAGGAAGTTAAAGGATAGCTTGAAATTCTTTAATTTTTTTCGTACAATGTTATATAAATGTTAAAGAAAGTTTAAATGAATCCTACATGGAGAGGTACAAAGGAAGGAAAGCGAAATGGCAAATGTGGCATTGATTATTGCAGGCGGCTCCGGGGCTCGTATGCACCAGAGTATACCAAAGCAGTTTTTGTCTGTAAATGAACGTCCGGTGATTCTTTATACACTGGAAGCATTTCAGAAACATGCGGATATTGATGCAATTGCGGTAGTGTGTATCAATGGCTGGGAGCAGGTTTTGTGGGCTTATGCAAAGCAGTTTAATATTACAAAGTTAAAATATGTGATACCGGGAGGGGAGAACGGTCAGAGTTCTATCCGAAACGGCGTTTTTGAACTGGAAAAACAGTTCCAAAAAGATGATATTGTACTCATTCACGATTCTATACGTCCTATGGTTTCTGCGGATGTGATTTCAGATTGTATCGTAAAGACAAAACAATATGGCTGTGCCATTGCCACGATTCCCTGTGCGGAGGCTATGCTGCAGACCGAAGACGGCATGTGTTCTACCGGAAGCTATCCCAGGGATAATCTGAAACGGACACAGACACCCCAGGGATTTCCGCTTGGAAAAATTTGTGATTTACACAGAAGAGCCCTGGAAAGGGGGATTACCAATTCGGTAGCATCTTGTACCCTGATGATAGAGATGGGAGAACAGGTGTATTTTTCTCTGGGCTCTGAAAAGAACATTAAACTGACTACCGTGGAGGATTTGGATATTTTCAAAGCACTTCTTCTGGCAAAGAGAGCAGACTGGCTTAAGGATTGAGAGGAGAAGCGGATGAAATTGTATAGCAGCAGGGTGTATACGGAGGATTTGGAAAAAGCAGTTTCCGGTGTCAGAGAAATAGAAAAACTGCGAGGAAAATCTCTATTGATTACAGGAGCCGGCGGACTTATCGGTTCCTATCTGGTGGATATGCTGCTTACGGCTAATCGTATGCAGGATTTGCATGTCACCATATATGCAGTTGGGCGAAGCCGCGAAAGACTGGAAGCCCGTTTTGCAGATGTGAAAACAGAAGCTCTGGTTTATGTAGAGCAGGATGTGGAGAAGCCCATGAAGCAAAAGTTTCCTGTGGATTATTTGATTCATGCAGCCAGCAATGCCTATCCGGCTGCTTTTTTGAAGGATCCGGTGGGAACGGTTATGGGAAATATTGCAGGGACGAAGAATCTTCTGGACTACGGGAAGGAACAGGGGGCAGAGCGCCTTCTGTTTGTGTCTTCCGGAGAAGTGTACGGCCAAGGGGACAGCAGTCTGGAAGCTTATAAAGAAGAATACAGCGGTTATGTGGACAATCTGTCCTGGCGTTCCTGTTATCCGGCAGGTAAGCGGGCGGCAGAGACTTTGTGCTGTGCCTATACTGCCCAGTATGGATTGGAGACGGTTATTGTGCGGCCAAGTCATGTATATGGACCTAATATTACAGAAAGGGACAATCGTGCAACCGTACAGTTTATGGAAAATGCCATGGAAGGAAAGGACATTGTTTTAAACAGCGCTGGCAGTCAAATGCGTTCGTATACTTATGTGGCGGACTGCGGAGCCGCTGTTTTATCTGTCCTGTTGTCTGGAATATGCGGAGCGGCCTACAATATTGCCAACAGGCAGTCCAGACTGACCATTGCGGAATTTGCCCGGAAAACAGCCAGACAGACAGGCCGTCAGGTCATTTTCAAAAATCCCGATGATGTACAGATGGCACAGCGTACGCCCATAACCAGACAGGTGCTGGACAGTACGAAACTGGAAGGTTTGGGCTTTACGCCGGCTTTTGATATTGAAACCGGAATTGCCCACACACTGCAGATAATGAAAGAAATGTGAGTGAAACAGTGCACGAGTTCTGGAAAAACAGAAACTTCTGTGTTATCCTGGACTGTACGCAGCAAAAGAAAAGGGAATTTGTAATACACGTAGATTAGATTTTTTAGAATGGGGAAAATATGTTATATAAAGAATACGAGCCTGAGGTACTGAAAAAACTGCAGCGGGCAGAGGTGGAAATACTGAAAGATTTTGACGCGCTGTGCCAAAAACACAACATTGATTATTTTGTTTGTGGGGGAACGGCTATCGGCGGTGTCCGCCATCAGGGGTTTATTCCCTGGGATGATGACATTGACCTGGGAATGACAAGAGAACATTATGAACATTTTCTGGAAGTAGCAGAACAGGAATACGGAGAACGTTATAAAATTATGAATGCAGATACCAATCCGGATTTTCCCGTGACACTGACGAAATGGTACAGGACCGGTACCGTTTTCAGAAATGAAGAAATGATTGATTTGGGATTGCATATCGGCATTGCCATTGATATTTTCTGCTTTGATAATGTAGCGGATGAACTGCCGAAGTTCCGGCGTCAGGCTATGCGGGCATGGACATGGGGAAAACTGATGGTGCTGCGGCAGGTAGGAGAACCTAATATTTATGTAGAGGGCTGGAAGGCAAAACTTACCCTGCTGGTGGCAAAACTGGCACACTGGGGATTAAAAGCGCTGCATTTTTCTCCGAAGTTTCTCTATGGAAGAGCAATGAAAGCAGCAACACAGTATAAAGATGTACATACGAAAAGGGTAGCATATCTCTTTGACCCCACTCCGTATACCAGCGTCATCGATAAAAGGGACATTTATCCCACAGCAAGACGTAAATTTGAAACTATTGAACTGAATTTTCCATGTCATGTGGAAAAATATCTGGAGAGACGCTACGGTAGCAATTATATGGAACTGCCGCCGGAAGATAAGCGCCATAACCATGCGCCGGAAGAACTGGACTTTGGCAGGGAGTTTGCTGACTTATGATTGAAAAATTTTTTATGCCTTCCAATCACAATATGAAGAAGACGTATATCTGGACGGTTTTGGCAGGTTCGGTATATGCCGGAAGTTCTTTTCTGATGTCCATGTTTACTTCCAAGTATATCGGAGTGGCACAGGCTGGTATACTGGCTTTGGCTCTGACAATCGGAAATCAGCTGGTGACAATCGGACTTTATAATATCCGAACCTTTCAGGTATCGGATGTGACAGAAAAATACACCTTCAGCGATTATTGTGTGTTAAGAGTGCTGACGGTTTCCGCCATGCTCCTGGTGGGGGTGATTTGGGTTTTGAAGGATTCTCATCAGGGCGTGAAGTTGGCAGCCATTGGATTTGCCATTTTATTCAGAGCCATTGAGGCAGTATCGGATTTGCTGGAGGGAAGATATCAGCAGAAAGGAAGATATGATGTAGCCTGTAAGGGCGTATTTGTAAAAGTTTTGTCTTATCTGGCAGCATTTCTAGTTACGCTGTTTCTTACAAAAAATATTGCGGCTGCCCTGGGAGCACTTGCCGTGACTTATCTGATTATGTTGTGCGTCATTGACAGCCGGCTGATTGGCAGATTTGGAGGGATTTCTTTTCAGACCACCTGGATGAGACAGAAGGGACTGCTTTTAGAGGGACTTCCGTTGTTTGTCAATGCCTTTTTAAATGCCTATATTATCAACGCGTCTAAGTATGCTCTGGATAAATATTATGATTCGGAAACTCTTGGGATTTTCAATGTACTGTATATGATGGCGTTTGTAGTGAATATGTTTGCCTCTTTTGTGTTGAAGCCTATTATTTCTGTGCTGGCAGAAAAATATGTGAAAAGAGATATCTCCGGTTTTGTAAAGCTGGTACTCAGACAGGTTGCAGTGATTCTGACAGTGACGCTGGTATGTATCGGAGGCGCCTGGCTCCTGGGAGTGCCGGTATTGGGATTTTTGTTTGGCGTGGATTTGACGCATTATAAAGGGGCACTTTGTGTGGTATTAATCAGCGGCGGCTTTACGGCGCTTTATCAGCTTTTGCAGTATGGAATTATCATTATGCGGCATCAGTACAGTACTTTTGTGTGCTGTGGGCTTACCGTGGTGCTGACCTATGTGCTTACACCGATTTTGACAAAGCGGTATGCAGTCATGGGGGCATCGGCCAGTTATACAATTTCTATAGGATTTATGTCGGCTATGTTTCTGGGATTTTTTGTCTATCATTTGCAGAGAGACAAAAAGAAAATAGAGGACAGAGGATAAGAGGAACATTATGAGACGAATATGTATTTTTGCCTCTCACTATTTTCCCTATCTGGGAGGAATTGAGAGATATACCTATAACCTTTCAAAGGCTCTGATGGCTATGGGAGATGAGGTTTTGATTGTTACAAACAATGATGTAAAGGAAAAGAGTTTTGAAGTTATGGACGGTATCGGTGTTCTGCGTCTGCCCTGCTATAATCTTATGAGCGGCAGATATCCGGTGACAAAGCCGAATAAAGAGTTTTGGGAAGCATGGAAAAAACTGTGGGGAAAAGAATTTGATTTGGTTCTGATAAATGCCCGGTTTTATCCACACACACTTTTAGGAGCCTGGTTTGCTAAAAGGAGAGGTATCCGCTGTTTAATTTTAGACCATGGAACCAGCCACATGACAGTAGGAAAAAAATTTCCTGATTTGGTTTTTGCGGCTGTAGAGCATGTGATAACCTGGGGAGACAGGCGGCTTTGCAGGGAGTATTTCGGCGTTTCAAAAGCCTGTTGCAAATGGCTTCGGCATTTTCATATTCAGGCAGAAGGTGTGCTGTATAATGCGGTAAATGCAGAAAATATTACAAGAATTGCCCAAAATCCTACAGAAGATTTCAGGAAAAAATACGGTCTGGAGGCAGATACGGCTTTGATTGTTTACACGGGACGGCTGCTGAAGGAAAAAGGGATTTTTAAATTGATAAAAGCTGTGGAGCAAATGGAAACTTCCAGGGAGGTCTGTCTTTTTATTGCGGGGGACGGGGAAGAAATGGAAGGGGTAAAAGCCTGTGAAAGCCATAGAATCAAGCCGCTTGGAAGGTTGGATTTTAAAAATATAGCCTCTCTTTTAGGTCAGGCAGAGATTTACTGCCTTCCCACGGAATATCCCGAGGGTTTTCCTACTTCCGTGTTGGAGGCAGCAGCGGCGGGCTGCTATGTGATAACTACCAACCGGGGCGGTTCTGGGGAACTGCTGGTGGACAGAAGCTATGGAACCATTCTGGAACAGGTTACCGTAGAAGGCTTAAAAGAAGAGTTGGAGCGTGTACTGGCAAATGAGGAGGAACGCAAGCGTGCAGCGGCAAAAGCACAGAAAAGAGTACATCAGCTTTTTACCTGGGAGAAGACTGCACATAAGGTTCATCAGCTGGCAGAAGAAGGAGTACTGGAATGAAAAAACGGAAACTGATAATTATTCCTGCTTATAACGAAAGTGCCTGTATAGAAAAAACGGTAAAGGACATTCAGAAGTATGCACCGGAATTTGATTATATTGTAATTAATGACTGTTCTACAGATAATACAAGGGAAATTTGTGAACAGCATGGATTTCACCTGATAAATCTGCCTGTGAATCTGGGAATTGGGGGTGCTGTGCAGACCGGATATCTGTATGGATACAGAAATGGTTATGATATGGCTGTGCAGGTGGATGGAGATGGACAACATAACCCTGCTTTCTTAAATGAAATGGCAGAAACCCTGGAGAAGGAAAAACTGGATATGGTGATTGGCTCCCGGTTTATTGAGAAAAAAGGCTTTCAATCCTCGAGTATGAGAAGAGTAGGGATTCGCTACTTCAGCGCCTTGATTAAAATTTTAACAGGGGTGCGGATTACGGACCCTACTTCAGGACTGCGGCTGGTGAATCGGAAGGTTATGAAAGAATTTGCGCACAATTATCCCAAGGATTATCCGGAGCCGGAAAGTGTTGTTGCGATTCTGGAGAGAAACTGTAAGGTGAAGGAAATCCCTGTGGTTATGCGGAAGCGCATGGGTGGAGTATCGTCTATTTCCATGAAGAAATCTGTGTATTATATGATAAAGGTTTCCCTGGCCATTGCCATTGAGAAAATCAGAGGAGGGAAAGGATGAATATTCGCATTCAGATTTTAATTGTTGTAATTACCCTTCTGGCTATGTTTTATGTGATAAATAAAATCAGAAATAAGGGAATTGAACTGAAATACAGTCTGGTATGGCTGGCTTTGGGGACAGGGATTATTATTTTTACCTGCTTTCCGAAACTTACTACATGGCTGGCCCATGTACTGGGAATCAGCCAGCCGATGAATATGCTGTTCTTTGCAGGATTTTGCTTTATGCTGCCTATTATTTTTTCGCTGTCAGTATCTGTGTCCAGGCTGTCAAACAAGGTGAAGAGACTGACACAGGAGATGGCGCTGCTGGAGGAGCAGAAAAGAAAAGCAGAAGAAGAGAGTGAGGAACTGCAGAAATGAAGAAAAAGAAAAAACAGACAGCGGGGAGAAAGTGGATTCTCCAATTATTCTTGCTCTTAGGAATCAGCCTGCTGGCAGGAGTGCTTTTTGAAGGGCTGTATGAGATGAATACTTACAGGCGCTCTCTGAAAGGCGGACACCAGGCCGAGAAGGAACAGATTGAAAAACAGTATATCAAATTATCCGAACCTGAGGCAGGAGTAAACGAAAATGGAGCGGAAGAAGGCTTCTACAGAATAAAGATTATTTTTCCTGAACGTTATATAAATAAATTTCAGTATTCTTATACCGCAAGAGAGGACTTTGTCCCTATTATAAAAATTCATACAAAGGATATTTATAAAAATTCGGAAGTAAGGGAAATCCGGGATGTATGCAGAAAGAATCTGGAAGAATCCGTGGTGAATCTGAAAGATTATGTTACAGAGATAGAAATAAAAGTACCTCAGGGAGTACGTCTGTATAATTTTACCATAGAAAACAGCTGGAATTGGAACTGGTATAGAACTGCGTATGCGTTTGTTTTTGTTTTACTGGTTCTGTCAGCCTTTTGTTGGAGAAAACAGATTGGAAAGAAGCCGGAATACGGTTTTCTTGTATATGGTATCGGCCTTGGGCTTTTGCTGATAGCCCTGCAGCCGCCGGAGTGTGTAAGCTGGGATGAACATATACATTTTAACAAGACGTTTCATTGGTTTGAAGAGGGACAAGTGCCGCAAAGCGTAGCAGAAGCCTATATCACCCAGTATCCGGAAACCATAGACGGCTCTGCTTTTTTATCAGAAGAGGAAAAGCAGCTGCAGATAGAGTATCTCAATGAGAATACGGATATACAGGCACAGGACTACGAAAAAGCCGCAAATCCTTTAAATGCCATAGGTGAACTTCATATGGCGCTTGCTGTAAAAGCAGCAGAGGCTCTTGGCCTGCCTTTTTATGTGCAGTTTTTGCTGGGTAAGGCCGCAAATCTGCTTCTATATGTGCTGGTAATGTTTTTGGCTATTAAAATTGTACCTGTAGGAAAAATGTTTCTGACGGCAATAGCTCTGATGCCTACAGCGCTTTTGCAGGCGGTTTCCTATACTTATGATGTCTCTGTGATTGCGTTTGTAACACTGGGGTTTGTGCTGATAATAGAGGAATTTTTCTATATAGACAGAAAGCTGACCTGGCAAAAGCAAATTCTGATTGCTTTCGTCTTTATTTTAGGAAGCTGTCCGAAACCAGTCTATATTCCGATTCTAGCGTTGTTGTTGGCATTGCCTGAAGAAAAGTTTCGGACAAAATGGGAAATGGTATTGTGTAAAGGCATTGCAGTGATTATTTGCGTGGCTATGATTATGACACTGTTGCTGCCTGCGGCAAGTGGAAGTGTGGAAGGAGATTCCAGAGGTGGGGCAACCGATGTGGGAAAACAGCTGGCTCTGGTTATGCAGCACCCACTCGGTTATCTGGCCGTGTTCTGGAAAAACTTTTATGGAAGTCTGAATTCCTATATATTCGGAGGTGATGCGGTGGCCAATCTGGCCTATGCAGGCAAGCATCAGCTCCATGCTATGGCAGCAGTATTCTGTTTTGCCGTGGCGTTTACAGAGAAGAAAAAGCGCTTTGTTTTTTCTAAAAAAACCGCTGTTGCATACAGAGTAATTCTGGCTTTTGTGCTGGCTATGATTATAGGTCTGCTCTGGTCTGCGCTCTATGTATCTTTTACACCGGTAGGAAGCACAGAGATTGCCGGCGTGCAGGCAAGGTACTATATTCCGCTGCTCTTTCCACTGTATCTGCTGTTTTATACAGATAAAATGGAAGGGAAATGGAAAGATACATCTTATACAACGGCTGTATTCTGGATCATACTATTTATCGCTCACGGAGCTTTTTATACGCCGTATTTTCTGAAATATTGTCAGTAAGTGAGACGATTCAGCTAAGGAGAAATTTATGGAAAATAGCAAAAAGAGAAGTACAGGAATAGGAGAAATTCTGTATCGCTTTCGATATCTGATTATTGTAGTTGTTTTTGCAGTCAGTGGATTTTTGGAATTAAGCGGTTCTTCCATATCTATGTGGGAGGATTTTATAGGAATACAATCTCAAAGCGGAGACGGAGACTTGTTTGGACAAGCAAGAATGATTCGGAGCGATGAATGGGCTGTGAACACACCTATGGCATTTTCACAGTATTTTGCAAAGGACGGGAGCTTTCCCTACTTTTCAGAGACTCTAAGAGGCGCGAAAACAGACGCGTTTATTGTGTATGGACAACCGGTTCTGAGCTGGGAAGTGATTTTTCGGCCCTTTCAGTGGGGATATCTGCTGTTTGCACCAGCCAGAGGCCTTTCCTTTTTCTGGTGCGGGCGGTTTCTTGCGTTACTTATGATTTCTTTTGAACTTGGTATGTATCTTTTTAACAGAAGAAAATCTTATGCTGTGGCATATTCTGCACTTCTCAGTCTGTCGCCTGTTGTGCAGTGGTGGTTTGCCATTAACGGACTGGTAGAGATGTTGGTGTTTGGGCAGGCAGTTTTGCTGATTGTGTCTGCTTATTTTAACCAGAGGCAGTATTGGAAAAAGATACTTCTGGCTTTGGGACTGGCTTGGTGCGGAGGTTGCTATATTCTGGTATTTTATCCGCCATGGCAGATTCCGCTGGGATATGTATTCCTGTTTTTACTTATAGGAATCACAGCAAAAGAATATAAAAAAGACTTGTGGTGTTGGAAGAAAGATATTCCTGTTATTTTAGGCGCTCTGCTGATTCTGGGAATTGCAATGGGAGCCATTGTCTGCAAATCATGGAATACCATACAGACCGTGATGAATACTGCTTATCCCGGAACAAGGAGTTTTGCGGGAGGAGGAGCACTCAGAAAACTTTTTAACTGGGCACAGGGGATTTTGTATCCTTTTATGGAGCCTGCTTTTGGCGGAACAAATGTGTGTGAAGAGGCCAGTGTGATTTCCTTTTTTCCATTGGGAATCCTTGTGGGATTATGGGTTCTTATAAAGGAAAAGAAAAGGGATGCCATGCTGATTTCTCTTTTGACAGGAACAGTCTTTTTGACTGCTTATTGTGTTTTGCCATGGCCGGAGATTCTGGCAAAAGCAACTCTGCTTAGTAATTGTCAGCCAGACAGAGTTGTTTTGGCAGTGGGCTTTATCAGTCTGATATTGCTTTTGTATGCGTCTGTAATTTCAGAAAAGGCGCCGGGAAAAGCAGCTGTGGGAATTGTTGGAGTTTTCTTTGCCGGAGGAACGATGGTATTTCTATATAAAAGTCTGCCGGAACTGTATGTGGCAAAGAGGCAGGTAGCAGCAGTCTGTGTAATTCTTACAGTTTCCCTAATTCTTGTGGGAATACTGTGGTACAAATGGAAAAGCACAGTTTTTGCCTGGGGCTGTATCGTTCTGGCGGTTTTAAACGGAGCGTTTGTCAATCCTATTCACAAAGGCGTAGATGTTATTTATACCAATCCATTAGTACAGGCAGTTGCTGCCGAGGCAGACAGTGATGATAAACAAGGGCTTTGGATAGTGGAGAATATAGGATTCCCCTGTATTAACATTCCGATTATGACAGGGGCGCCAACCATAAACTGCACCAATACCTATCCGGTACTGGAACGCTGGAAAAAGCTGGATTCGACAGGAATCTATGAGGATACTTACAACAGGTATGTACATATTTTCATGCAGCTGAAAGAAGACGGAGAAACTGTTTTTGAGAATCCCCAGACTGCTCCGGACCATTTAAATATTACATTGCCTGCAAAAGAACTGAAAACTTTGAATGTGAAGCATATTTTAACGAATCGTGATTTAAGCGAATTTGAATCAGACAATGTGAAGTTTAAACTGAAAAATCAGGTGGGGAATTACAGAATTTATGATGTGATAACGCAAGAATGAGGCTTTCGCAGGAAGGGCATGATTCCAAATGTTTTTCCTGCAAAAGCCTCCTTGTGTATAGATACGGAAATTTTGAAATTATGAGGAATTTACAAGCATGAAAAAGATAAATGCAAACACAAAAGTAAGAAATGGAAAAATACTGGAAAGTGGGAAAAGGCTGTATGAATACATGTTTAAGGAAAGTAGCAGGCTGAGGAGTACAGGTACAGCAGCAGCCTTTTTGATGTACATATGTTTCTGGGTGTTCCTGGAGAAGGGACTGAATGCCGAGACGGAAAAACTGCGCGGTTTGTTTTGCCTGGATGGAGTTCTGCTTTTGGGACTTTTGGGAAAAATAAGAGTATCAGATAAGGTGAGAGAATGTCTGTCTGTTGTCTTATTTTTAGCAGCTCCGGCATTTGCTTTGGGTGCCATAGAGACACTGCACGATAATTCCGTGGCACAGATGAAATTTTTATTTGTATTTCTGAATTATTTTTTAATCTTGACAGTTTTTGTGATTTTATATTTTTTCATTAATCGCTTTGCATGGACAATAGCTGTGGGAACCGGAATTTTTACATTTTACGGACTTTTATACAGTTTTGTAAAAGAGTTCCGGGGAAACGGACTTCGGGCTGCAGATGTTTATGCAATTCAGACTGCCGCAAATGTGGCAGGAGGATATACACTGGATTTTACGGAAAAGAGAGTAGCGGTTATTCTTTGGGCAATCCTGCTCATTATTGCAGCCTTTTATCTTTCTTATGAAAATCACAGAAGAGACCGCATAGCAACTGGAGCAGTTAGCCTTTGCTTTGTTCTGGTTTTATCTTTTTTGATATCCAATGAAACTTTTTTGGAAACTTATTCTGTAAAACCTTATTTGTGGGAACTGGAGGCTAGCGAGAAAGACCATGGGGCCTTGTTGGATTTTGCAGCAGGACTTCCTTTTCTGAAAGTGCAGAAGCCTGACGGATATCAGCAGAAAGCGGCTGCGGATTTGGAATTGGAAAAAGGGTCTTTGGGAGGGACGAGTCTAAAAGTGGAAAAAACCGAAAATGTTGAGAATCCCCATATCATTGCTATTATGAATGAATCCTTTTCCGATTTCAGAAAGCTGGGAGCGATACAAACCAGTAGAGAGATTATGCCAAACTGGGATGCAAGGCAGGAAAATGTCATAAAGGGATTTGCCAGCGTACCTGTTTTCGGGGGTTGGACAGCGAACTCGGAATTTGAGTTTTTAACAGGCTTTTCCAATGCGTTTTTTCCAAGCGGAACCATTCCTTATCAGAATTATGTCAAACAGGGAACTCCCAGCCTCAATAGTCAGTTAAAGGATGAGGGTTACACCTCGGTGTTTATACATCCTATGGACAGTAGTGGATGGAATCGGAAAAATGTATATCAGTTTTTGGATTTTGATGCGTCCCTCTATCTAGAGAATATGAAAAATCCGGAAACACTGCGGAATCTGGTTTCTGACAGAGGAGATTACAGCATACTGATAGAAGAATTTGAGAAACGTAAGGAGGAAGGACCGGTCTTTCTTTTCAATGTGACCATGCAGAATCACGGTGGATACACAGGCGCAGGTATGCCGAATCCTATACAGATTACAAGTCCCGGAGAAAATTTTGTATGGGCAGAGGAATATTTAACTCTTATAGAAGAATCTGACAGGGCATTGGAAGAATTGCTACAGTATTTTGAACAGGAGGAAGAACCTGTGGTAGTCTGTATGTTCGGCGACCATTATCCTAAGATAGAGGAAGAGCTGTATGAGGCTTTGTCAGAGACTGCCACAGGAAATCCGGCGGAAAAAACAGCTCTGGAATATCAGGTTCCTTTTATGATTTACGCAAATTATGATATTACAGAGAAAGAATATGAAAATATCAGTCTGAACTATTTGTCCTCTTTGCTATGTGAAGCGGCAGGCATTCCGCTGACAGATTATCAGAAATACCTGGAAAACCTTTACGAAAGCTACCCGATTGTCAATGTTTACGGTGTGAAAAACAGTCAGGGAGAATGGTTCACCTGGGACGAAGCCCTGCAATTTGAAGAAATTCAGGAATATGAGAAAATCCAGTACAGAAATTTGTTTGATAACCACTGAGTATCATGATATACTCAGACTGTATGTTTGAGATATAGGAGAAAAGAGCATAGGAGGAATTTATATGCCATCAATAGACCAGAGCAAAATTCGTAATTTTTGTATTATTGCCCATATTGACCATGGAAAATCTACCCTGGCAGACAGGATTATTGAAAAGACAGGGCTTCTGACAAACCGGGAAATGCAGGCCCAGGTTCTGGACAATATGGATTTGGAGAGAGAAAGAGGAATTACCATTAAGTCCCAGGCTGTGCGTATTGTATACAAAGCCAAGGACGGAGAAGAATACATTTTCAATCTGATTGATACACCGGGACACGTGGATTTTAACTATGAGGTATCCAGGAGCCTGGCAGCCTGTGACGGAGCCATTCTGGTAGTGGACGCAGCCCAGGGGATTGAGGCTCAGACCCTTGCCAATGTTTATCTGGCCCTGGACCATGACTTGGATGTATTTCCCGTTATTAACAAAATTGACTTGCCCAGTGCGGAACCAGAACGTGTTATGAATGAAATTGAAGACGTTATCGGCATTGAAGCACAGGACGCACCTTTGATTTCAGCCAAGACAGGCTTGAATGTGGAAGAGGTTTTAGAACAGATTGTAACGAAAATTCCAGCGCCGTCAGGAAGTCCTGAAAATCCGCTGCAGGCATTGATTTTTGATTCTATTTATGATTCCTACAAAGGTGTTATTGTGTTCTGCCGTATCAAAGAAGGAACTGTGAAAAAAGGTACTAAAATCCGTATGATGGCAACCGGAGCTGTGGAAGAGGTTGTGGAAGTAGGGTATTTCGGAGCTGGACAGTTTATTCCATGCGAAGAACTTTCCGCAGGTATGGTAGGATACATTACAGCCAGCATTAAAAACGTAACGGATACACGGGTAGGCGATACCATCACAGATTTTGACCGTCCCTGTGCAGAACCTCTGCCGGGATACAAAAAAGTGAATCCCATGGTATTCTGTGGTGTTTATCCGGCAGACGGAGCGAAATATCAGGATTTGCGTGACGCCCTGGAAAAATTGCAGCTAAACGATGCGTCGCTGTTTTTTGAACCTGAGACCTCTATCGCCCTGGGATTTGGATTCCGCTGCGGCTTTTTGGGACTGTTACATTTGGAAATTATTCAGGAGAGACTGGAAAGAGAATATAATCTGGACTTGGTGACAACGGCTCCTGGCGTTGTGTATAAAGTGCATAAGACCAACGGAGAAGTTATTGACTTGACCAACCCGTCCAATCTTCCCGACCCGTCAGAAATCGAATACATGGAAGAGCCTATGGTAAAGGCGGAAATTATGGTAACTACAGAGTTCATTGGACCGATTATGGATTTGTGTCAGGAGAGAAGAGGGCAGTATCAGGGCATGGAATACATGGAAACCACCAGAGCGCTGCTGCATTATCACCTGCCTTTAAATGAAATTATTTATGATTTTTTTGACGCTTTGAAATCTCGTTCCAGAGGTTATGCATCCTTTGATTATGAAATGCTGGGATATGAGCAGAGCAATCTGGTAAAACTGGATATTCTGGTAAACAAAGAAGAAGTAGACGCATTGTCCTTTATTGTATTTGCAGATTCTGCTTATGAAAGAGGCAGAAAAATGTGTGAAAAGCTGAAAGAGGAAATCCCGAGACAGCTCTTTGAAATCCCCATTCAGGCGGCTGTGGGAAGTAAAATTATTGCCAGAGAAACGGTAAAAGCCATGCGAAAAGATGTACTGGCAAAATGTTACGGCGGCGATATTTCCCGTAAGAGAAAACTTCTGGAAAAACAGAAGGAAGGAAAGAAACGTATGCGCCAGATTGGAAACGTAGAAATTCCGCAGAAGGCCTTTATGAGTGTGCTGAAGCTGGACGATAAATAAGAAATCGGGGAAGGTATTTATGAAGAAAGAGTTAGGGTTGTATGTGCATATTCCTTTTTGTGTAAAAAAATGCGGTTACTGTGACTTTTTATCCTGGTGCGGAACATCAGAGGAAAAGGAAACCTATGTGCAGGCCTTGTTAAAGGAAATCGAAAGCTACCGGGAATTTGCCAGAGGCTATCGGGTATCTACCGTCTTTGTGGGAGGCGGAACCCCTTCTGTGCTGGAAGCCGGACAGATGGAAGGAGTTCTTGGAAACATTCAGGAAGTTTTTGAATTGGAAAAGAAACCGGAAATTACATTGGAGATGAATCCGGGAACAGTAACGGAAGAAAAGCTGCAGTGTTACAAAGAAAATGGTGTAAACCGTCTCAGTATAGGGTTGCAGTCTGTGAAGAATGAAAAACTGGAGGTCCTTGGGCGAATCCATTCCTACGAAGAATTTCTGGAAAGCTATGAACTGGCTCGAAAGGCAGGATTTACCAACATTAGTGTGGACCTGATTTCTTCTATACCGGGGCAGAAACTGGAGGAGTGGAAAGAAGAACTGGCTGCGTTGTCTGCTTTGTCTCCGGAGCATATTTCCGTATACCAGCTTATTATAGAAGCGGAAACTCCTTTCTATGAAAAATATGCAGAACATGAGGAACTTCTTCCCGATGAAGAGGAAAGCCGGGAAATTTATCTGTGGACCGGAAGCTTCTTAAAGGAACAGGGCTATGAGCAATACGAAATTTCCAATTACGCAAAACCGGGGAAAGAATCCCGCCACAATCTGAAATACTGGGAACGGGGCGACTATCTGGGGCTGGGACTTGGAGCAGCATCTATGGTGCGAAATATTCGCATGAGTAATACAAAAGATATGAAAACGTACCTGGAACGCTGTGGACAACCCAAAACCATGCGGGAGGACGTGCAGTTTCTGGAGGAAGCCCGGCAGATGGAAGAATTTATGTTTCTGGGGCTCAGAAAGACAAGAGGCGTATCCAGAAAAGAATTTCGCCGCATTTTCGGTCAGGAAATGGATATGGTTTATGAAAAGGCTCTGCACAAATGTCTGGAAAACGGGATGTTGAAGGAACATAAGGACAGGGTGTATCTTTCAGAAGAAGGTGTTCTTTTAAGCAATGCAGTCCTGTCAGAATTTCTCTTTGACTGACAAATTAACATGTAATACAACTTTATAGAATTTTAATAAAGTTTAATGCTTTTGTTCTGGATTTCTCTGTGGCAGTGTGGCAGAATAAAGGGAGAAAACAGGGGAGGAACACCATGAATATTTTATTTTTTCTTACCCCCAAAGTAGATGTAGCTTATATTTATGATACTTTCAGCTTGAGACAGGTGCTTGAAAAAATGGAATACCATAAATATTCCTGCATACCCGTTATTAACGAAAAAGGCAAATATGTGGGGACGATTACAGAAGGCGATTTATTGTGGGGATTAAAAAAACGCGGAGATTTGAATTTGAAAGGTGCAGAGGAAGTGCCGATTACTTCTTTTAAGAGAAGGGCAGACTATACGCCGGTGCGGGTGGATTCGGACATGGAGGATTTGCTGGATAAGGCCATGCGTCAGAATTTTGTACCGGTAATCGATGACCAGAAAAATTTTATTGGAATTGTGACGAGAAGAGATATTATGCAGTATATCTGTTCTTCAGGAACGAAAGAGCAGCAAAAAGTATAAAATAGAAAGCTGTCGTATTAACAGCAGTCAGGAAGAGGTATTTCCGTTCCCGACCTGCCCTTAATGCGGCAGTTTCTTTTCATATGCGGGATTAAAAAGTACACAGTTTTTCGCTGTTTTCTGTCCGGATTTTTGTGAATTAAAAAACAGAACAAATGTTTGTAAAAGACCTCGAAATATGATATAGTTATTTTACGAATAAAACGGATGGAAGCAGATAAAGATAAATATTATTGGAGAGAAAAGACTATGGCAGTTAAAATGCAGGCAAGACAATTTATTAAAATAAGAGGCGCGAATGAAAACAATCTGAAGAATCTGGACGTGGATATTCCCAGAAATGAGTTGGTAGTGCTTACCGGCCTCAGTGGTTCCGGTAAAAGTTCTCTGGCCTTTGATACTATTTATGCAGAGGGACAGAGACGTTATATGGAATCACTTTCTTCTTATGCCCGACAGTTCCTGGGGCAGATGGAGAAGCCGGATGTGGAGAGTATTGAGGGACTTTCTCCTGCCATTTCCATTGACCAGAAATCTACCAACCGAAATCCTCGTTCTACCGTGGGGACGGTTACGGAAATCTACGATTATTTTCGACTTCTCTACGCCCGTGTGGGGATTCCTCATTGCCCCAAGTGCGGGCGGGAAATTCGGAAACAGACTGTAGACCAGATGGTAGATCATATTATGGGGCTGCCGGAAAGAACGAAAATTCAACTTCTGGCGCCTGTGGTAAGAGGGCGAAAAGGAACCCATGCCAAACTTTTGGAGCAGGCTGGAAAAAGTGGTTATGTGCGTGTACAGATTGACGGAAATCTGTACGAACTCAGCGAAGAAATCAAGCTGGATAAAAATATCAAGCATAATATAGAGATTGTAGTGGACCGTCTGATTGTAAAGGAAGGCATTGAAAAAAGGCTGACGGATTCCATAGAAACTGTTTTGAATCTGGCAGAGGGAAGGCTTGTAGTGGATACCATGGATGGAAAACAGATAAATTTCAGCCAGAGTTTCGCATGTCCGGATTGTGGTATCAGTATTGATGAAATAGAGCCCAGAAGTTTTTCTTTTAATAATCCCTTTGGTGCGTGTCCCTCCTGTTTTGGCTTGGGATACCGTATGGAATTTGATGTGGATTTAATGATACCGGACAGGAGTCTCAGCATTTCCCAGGGGGCAATTGCGGTTATGGGGTGGCAGTCCTGCACGGACAAAGGCAGTTTTACAAGGGCCATTTTAGACGCGCTGGCAAAAGAATATGGTTTTGATTTGGATACGCCTTTTGAAGATTATCCTCAGCATATCCAGGATGTGCTGATTCACGGAACCAATGGAAAAGAGGTGAAAGTATATTATAAAGGCCAGAGAGGAGAAGGCATTTATGATGTGGCTTTCGAGGGAATTGTAAAGAATGTGGAGCGGCGTTACCGTGAGACCGGTTCCGATACGATGAAGCAGGAATATGAAAGCTTTATGCGGATTACGCCATGTCCTTCCTGTAAGGGACAGCGTCTGAAACCGGAAGCCCTGGCTGTGACTGTGGGAGATAAAAATATTCATGAGGTTACTTCTATGTCCATCGAATGCCTGCAGGAATTCCTCAATCATCTGGAACTGACCCCTACCCAACAGATAATCGGAGAGCAGGTGCTGAAAGAAATCCGGGCCAGAGTCGGATTTCTGGTGAATGTAGGACTGGATTATCTGACACTGGCAAGAGCCACAGGAACTCTTTCCGGCGGAGAAGCTCAGAGAATCCGTCTGGCTACCCAGATAGGTTCCGGCCTTGTGGGAGTGGCGTATATTCTTGATGAGCCCAGTATTGGTCTGCACCAGAGGGACAATGATAAACTGCTGGCTACATTAAAGCATTTAAGAGATTTGGGAAATACACTGATTGTGGTAGAGCATGATGAGGATACCATGCGGGCGGCTGACTGCGTGGTGGATATCGGACCGGGAGCAGGCGAACACGGCGGACAACTGGTAGCCATGGGAACGGCTGAGGAAATCATGCAAAATCCTAAATCCATTACCGGACAGTATTTAAGCGGGAAACTGCAGATACCGGTGCCTTCTGTGCGGAGAAAACCCGCAGGGTTTTTAACGATTCGGAAAGCAGCGGAAAATAATCTGAAAAATATTGATGTGAAGATACCTCTGGGGATTATGACCTGTGTGACCGGAGTTTCCGGTTCCGGTAAAAGTTCCCTGGTAAATGAAATTTTATATAAAAGTCTGGCAAGAAAACTGAATAGAGCCAGAATTATTCCGGGCAAACATAAGTGTATTGAGGGCGTAGAACAGTTAGATAAGGTCATTGATATAGACCAGTCTCCGATTGGAAGGACTCCGAGGTCTAATCCAGCCACTTATACCGGAGTTTTTGACCAGATTCGTGATTTGTTTGCTGCTACCGCCGATGCTAAGGCCAGAGGATATAAAAAGGGAAGGTTTAGTTTTAACGTGAAAGGCGGACGATGCGAGGCCTGCAGTGGTGATGGTATTCTGAAAATAGAAATGCATTTTTTGCCGGACGTATATGTACCCTGTGAGGTATGCCATGGGAAACGATACAATCGGGAAACTCTGGAAGTAAAATATAAGGGAAAAAGCATTTATGATGTACTGAATATGACAGTGGAAGAAGCGCTGGAATTTTTTGACCATGTGCCTTCCATTAAGAGAAAAATACAGACACTTTATGATGTAGGGCTTTCTTATATTCGTTTGGGTCAGCCCTCTACCGAGCTTTCCGGGGGAGAAGCGCAGAGAATTAAACTGGCGTCTGAACTGAGCAAGAGAAGCACAGGAAAGACCATTTATATTTTGGATGAGCCGACGACAGGGCTGCATTTTGCAGATGTTCACAAGCTGATAGAGATTCTGCAGCGTCTTTCTGAGGGCGGCAATACGGTTGTTGTCATAGAGCACAATTTAGATGTAATAAAGACAGCGGATTACATTATTGATATCGGGCCGGAAGGCGGAGATAAGGGAGGAACTGTGATTGCTAAGGGAACTCCCGAAGAAGTTGCAGCCAATCCGTTTTCCTATACGGGTCAATATGTGTCAAAATATTTGAGATGATTGCCCCTTTTCAATAAAGGGGAAGTTGTATATAATGAAAAAGAAACCGGGATTTGACGGTTAGATGGTTTAGGAAAGGGGCAGTAAAATGGCAGCATCAGATATTGGAATTGACCTTGGAACAGCCAGTATCCTTGTTTATGCCAAGGGTAAAGGAATTGTTTTAAAGGAACCTTCCGTGGTTGCATATGATAAGGAGAATAATAAAATAAGAGCGGTGGGAGAAGAAGCTCGTCAGATGATAGGAAGGACACCGGGGAATATTGTGGCGGTTCGTCCGCTGCGCCAAGGTGTGATATCGGATTACGAGGTTACGGAAAAAATGCTGAAATATTTCATTTCCAAAGCCATCGGAAAGAGAGCATTTCGAAAACCGCGTATCAGTATCTGTGCACCCAGCGGTATTACCGAGGTGGAAAAAAAGGCAGTGGAAGAGGCTACTTATCAGGCAGGGGCCAGAGAAGTGTCCATTATTGAGGAGCCAATTGCGGCAGCGATTGGCGCCGGCATTGATATTACCAGACCTTTCGGCAATATGATTGTGGATATTGGCGGAGGAACCACAGATGTGGCGGTGATTTCTTTGGGCGGCACGGTGGTTTCTACATCTATAAAAGTGGCAGGAGACGATTTTGATGAGGCAATTACCAGATATGTGCGGAAAAAACACAATCTTATGATTGGTGAGCGCACTGCAGAAGATATTAAAATTCGGATAGGAACTGTGTATGCCTCACCTCAGACAAAAAATATGGAAGTAAAAGGAAGAGATACTATTACCGGACTTCCGAAAAGCGTGACGCTGACTTCCGAAGAAATCAGAGAAGCTTTGAAAGATGCATCTGCACAGATTATGGAAACCATACACAGTATTTTGGAAAAAACACCGCCGGAATTGGCAGCTGACGTGGCTGAGAGAGGGATTGTGCTTACCGGAGGCGGTGCACTTCTGGGCGGTCTGGAAGAACTGATAGAAGAGGAAACAGGCATCAACACAGTAGTGGCTGAAGAGCCGGCGCTGGCGGTAGCAATTGGTACTGGTCAGTATATGGAGTTGATGAGCAAAATGAACGGCAGGCTGTAAGAAGCAGAAAGTCGGGAAAACAGAGGGAAAAAACGTGGAAGAGACTATAGAAGGCTATGTAGACCATATTATATACCGTAATCAGGACAATGGATATACAGTTGCCTGCTTAATCGTAGACGGAGAAGAATTGACCTGTGTAGGTATATTTCAGTATTTGAATGAGGGGGAGAATATTCGGGCAAAAGGGAAATATACGGAACATCCTTCTTATGGACAGCAGTTTTCTGTGTATGCTTATGAAGCGGTGGTTCCCCAGGATTCCCAGGCCATGGAACGATATCTCGGCTCAGGAGCCATAAAAGGTGTGGGGGCGGCTTTGGCTGCCAGGATTGTGAGAAAATTCGGAGATGATACGCTCAGAATTATAGATGAAGAACCGGAACGGCTTTCAGAAGTAAAAGGAATCAGTGATAGGAAGGCCAGGGAAATTGCACAGCAGGTAGAAGAAAAATCGGATATGCGAAAAGCCATGATGTTTTTGCAGCATTACGGCATATCGCAGACTTTGGGAGCAAAGATATATCAGCAGTATAAACAGGATATGTATCGTATTTTGAAAGAAAATCCTTATAAGATGGCAGAGGATATTACGGGTGTGGGATTTAAAATGGCAGATGAAATTGCAGCCCGTATTGGAATTCATACAGATTCGGACTATCGTATCAGAAGCGGTCTTCTGTACATATTACTTCAGTCCACAGCAGAAGGACATATATACCTTCCACAGCGACTTCTTCTAGAGAGAGCAGAACAGCTGCTGGGCGTAAAGGCCGAATATATGGAAAAACATATTGCAGACCTTTCCATTGACAGAAAAATCGTTATAAAAGAGATTGAAACAGCCAGAGGAAAAGCGAAAATGGTGTATGCGAGCCAGTATTATCAGACGGAATTGCATACAGCCCAGATGCTTCATGAACTGAATCTGAAAGATACGGCGGACGAGCGGGTGATTCAGGATAAAATCAGAAGAATTCAGAAAAGTGAGAATATAGAATTAGATGAAAAGCAGCAGATGGCAGTGGTGGAAGCGGTAAAGAATGGTCTTTTGATTGTCACAGGAGGGCCAGGAACAGGAAAAACTACAACCATTAATGCGATTATCCGGTATTTTGAAATGGAGGGACTGGATATTGCTTTGGCAGCGCCTACGGGAAGAGCGGCTAAGCGTATGACTGAAGCTACCGGTTATGAGGCTAAAACGATTCACCGACTTCTGGAACTGACGGGTATGCCGGAGGAATCTTCCGGAGGAGTTCATTTTGAGAGAAATGCACAGAATCCTCTGGAAGCAGACGTTATTATTATTGATGAAATGTCAATGGTAGATATATTCCTTATGCATGCGTTGCTTTCGGCGGTAGTAGCAGGCACCAGACTGATTCTGGTGGGAGATGTCAATCAGCTGCCAAGTGTAGGGCCTGGAAGCGTTTTGAAAGATATTATTGCCTCCGGGAAGTTTGCAGTGGTAGAACTGGTAAAAATCTTCCGTCAGGCTTCTCAGAGCGATATTGTGGTGAATGCACATAAGATTAACCAAGGTGTACCGGTAACGCTGGACAATAAAAGCATGGACTTCTTTTTTCTGAAAAGATATGATGCAAATGTAATTATCAGTGTTGTGATTACGCTCATACAGAAAAAACTTCCCAAGTTTGTCCAGGCAGAGCCTTATGATATCCAGGTGCTGACACCCATGCGAAAGGGGCTGCTGGGGGTTGAGCGACTGAACGTTATTCTGCAGCAGTATCTGAATCCGCCGGAGACCGGGAAAAAAGAGAAGGAACACCGAAATGGCCTTTTCCGTGAAGGGGATAAGGTTATGCAGATTAAAAACAATTATCAGATTGAATGGGAAGTAAGAGGTCTTTATGGGATTCCGGTGGAAAAGGGTGTGGGTGTTTTCAACGGAGACACAGGAATTCTGAGAGAAATTAATACTTTTGCAGAAACCGTTACCGTGGAATTTGACGAGCGAAAATTTGTAGAATATTCTTTTAAGCAGTTGGACGAGTTGGAACTGGCCTATGCTATTACCATACATAAGGCTCAGGGAAGTGAGTACCCGGCTGTGGTGATTCCTCTTCTGCATGGCCCCAGAATGTTGATGAACAGGAATCTGCTTTATACGGCAGTGACCCGTGCCAGAAAATGTGTGACGCTGGTGGGAGATGAGAAAACCTTTATTGAGATGGAAAATAACCAGATGGAACAAAGCAGATATACCACGCTGGATTTGCGTATAAAGGAGAGTTATTGATTAGAAAAGCAGGAAAGTTATTTTTAGATATGCTGTACCCAAGGCGCTGCCCGGTCTGTCATGATATCGCAGTGCCAGGGGGAAGTAGAATCTGCAACGTTTGCAGGGAAAAGTTAAAGCCCATTACCGGGCCGAGATGTTTCCGGTGTTCCAAGCCTTTAAAGAGAGAGGAACAGGAATATTGTAAAGACTGCAGAAAAACACGTCTTTTTGACCAGGGGATTGGAATTTTTCCTTATGGCTCAGTTCTTCAGGAATCATTGTTTAAACTGAAATACGGAAAGCGCCAGGAATATGGAAGCTTTTATGGACAAATCGCAGCAGTTTATTCCCGTGAAATTATCAGAAATTGGGGTGTGGAGATTATCATTCCCATTCCGCTGCACCGAAAGAGAATGGAAAAAAGAGGATATAATCAGGCAGAACTTATAGCAGAAGCATTGGGGAAAACCTTATGTATTCCAGTGGACAGCCGTCTCATGAAACGAAAAGTGAATACCAGACCACAAAAAGAACTGGATTACAGAGAGAGAAAGCAGAATATGAAAAATGCCTTTTTTCTTAAAGGAGAAAACAGATACAGAAGAATTCTGCTGGTAGACGACATATACACTACAGGAAGCACAATAGAAGCAGCAGCAGAACTTTTGAAAAGAAATGGGGCAGAAAACGTGTTTTTTCTCACCATAGCTATGGGAGCAGATACTTGAAAGGTCTTGATTCGATTATCAGGAATATGCTATAATACAGTATGTATGATTATAAGTTTTTCAAAAAGAGAAATTTGGAAAGAGGTATTTTATGCTGAATAACCAAAAAATCAAAAAAATGCATAAACTGGCACTTTATGAGTCAGGAGAAGGAAAAAAGCACCTTGCCATAAGTAATTATTATAGAAGTGATTATATAGGATTGGCCTTGATTAAAAACTTCTTTCTGACAACCATAGCCTATGGTCTGCTGCTGTTGATTTATTTTGGATACAGAAGCGAGTATTTGATGGAGAATATTCATAAAATGAATCTGGCGCTTATGGCGTTACAGATTATCGGACTGTATATTATTATGGTAGTGGGATACAGTATTTTGACGTATATTTATTGTTCTGTGAAATATGCAAAGGCCCAGAAGGGAATCCAGGAATATTACAAGGGACTTACCCAGATGAAAAAAGCCTATGACAGAGAAGAAAGGCGAAATGGAAGAATTACAGGGAGGAGAACAAAAGCATGACAGTATTATTGGAGTTGAAGCAGAAAATAAAAGACTTTTACAGTGAGCATGATGTATTGCTTCTTTCTGTATTTAAATTTTTACTGGCATTTTTGTTGTTTAGCAGTATTAATTCCAGTCTTGGATTTATGGAAAAGCTGGACAATATTTTTGTGGTGTTGATTTTGGCAATTATCTGTGCAGTACTGCCGATTAACGTAATGACGGTGATAGGCTTTGTATTGATTATTATGCACTGTTATTCCGTAGGAATTGAGGTGGCAGGCTTTGCAGTACTTTTGATTGTACTTTTGATGATTTTGTTCCTGCGTTTTACCTCTGAGGATAGTCTGGCGCTGGTATTGACTCCGGCGGCATTCCATTTTCATATTCCGGCGGCTGTGCCCATTGGCGGAGGGCTTTTAAAAGGACCGACCTGTGCGATTCCTTCCGTGTGCGGTGTGATTTTGTATTTCTTTATGCAGATAGTAAAGGACAAGAGCACAGTTTTGCAGGGGAAAGAAACAGAGGCTGTTCAGAAGCTGCAGATTCTGCTGGATGGTTTAATGAAAAATCAGGAAATGTGGCTGAATGTGCTGGCTTTTACTGTAGTTCTGATGCTGGTGTATACGATTTCCAGATGTTCTTTTGACTATTCCTGGAGAGTGGCTGATGGAGTAGGAGCTATAGTTTATATTGTGATTATGATATTAGGAGGCATGTTCCTTAATGTGAATGTCCATATGGGAAGTGTGATTTTGTCCGCAGTGTTGTCCCTTATCGTGGGATTTGTACTGGAATTTGCAGTTTTGGGTGTGGACTATTCTAGGAGTGAAAAAACACAGTTTGAAGATGATGAATACGTATATTATGTAAAAGCTGTCCCGAAATCTTATGTGGCACAGAAAGAAAAAAGCATAAAAACCATATCATCTGATTATGACAGAAAACCGGAGAAAGAGCCGGATGATGATGCAATTCCAGTAGAGAGAGTTGACGAGGAAAACTTTGACTTTGAAAAACAGCTGGAGGAATCTCTGAAAGACTTATAAAACCCGGTTATCTGCCTCTGAAACAGAGTAGGATATGAAAACTTGCTGAAGAAAGGGGAGATGAAGAAAATGGGCAGAATTTTTGATTTTCTGAAAAATTATTTTGGGGCGTTTTCGTCCTTTTCTACCATAAAATGGATTGATGTTGTAGAAATACTGCTGATTGCCGTATTTGTCTATCAATTCATGTTGTGGATTAGAAATACCAGAGCCTATTCTCTTTTAAAGGGAATTTTAATTGTATTGATATTTACTTTTGCGGCGTATCTCTTGCAGATGAATACCATTTTGTGGTTGGTGTACAATGCAGGCGGGTATGCGATTACAGCGATTCTGGTTATCTTTCAGCCGGAGCTCAGAAAGGCGTTGGAAGAGCTGGGGCATAAGAAAATAGTCAGTACCCTGATTCCTTTCGAAAGCAATAAAAAGGAAGAACCGGGTCGGTTCAGCGACAGAACCGTGAATGAGATTGTGCGAGCCAGTTTTGAAATGGGAGCGGTAAAAACAGGTGCTCTTATTGTAATTGAAGAGGATACTATTTTAAATGAATTTATCAGAACCGGAATCAATCTGGATTCTTTAATAAGCAGTCAGCTATTGATTAATATTTTTGAACATAATACTCCTCTTCACGATGGCGCCGTCATTATGCGGGGAGACCGAATCGTGGCGGCTACCTGTTATTTACCTCTGTCAGACAATCTGGAACTGAATAAAAATTTGGGTACAAGACATAGGGCTGGTGTGGGAATCAGTGAAGTCAGCGATTCTCTCACCATTATTGTATCAGAAGAAACCGGAAGGGTCTCTGTGGCCAATCGCGGAAGACTTCAGGTAGGAGTTACAAAAGAGGAATTAAAGGAGATTCTGAAAACAGAGCAGAACAATAATGTGAAGCAGGAAAAACTAAAACATAAAAGAAAGTTTTGGAAGGGACTGATGAAGAATGAAAAAAAGTCTGATGAATAAATTTACGCTGAAAATTCTTTCCCTGGCAATTGCTGTTCTTATCTGGCTTATAGTCAGAAATGTTCAGGATCCTGTGATTGTGCAGACTTTTTATGATATTCCGGTAACTTTGGTAAATGAATCATATTTGTCAAACAATATGAAAATTCCTTTATTGATAGACGGTGATGATACGGTAAAGGTAAGAATAAAAGCAGAGGAAAGTGTTATCAAGGAACTGAAAAAAGAGGATATTGTGGCTCAGGCAGATATGACACAGATATACATGGATGCAACGCCGAAAATGGTGCCGGTAGAAGTTACCTGCAAAGGAATTGCAGATGACAATATTACGGTGACACCAAGAAATATTCAGGTAGACATTGAAAACCAGACCAGCGTGGAAAAAACCATTGCTGTCAATACAGGGGATACAACACCGGATAAAGATTATGAAGTGGGAAGCCTTCAGGCTAATCCTGAAAAAGTGACGATTTCAGGACCGGAATCTATTATAAATAAAATTGATAAAGTTGTGGCAAAAATAGATGTTACAGGTATGAAAGAAAGCAATGTGGAGTTGGATTCTGAACTGAAAATTTATGATAAGAATCAGGACGAGCTTTCAGAAAAACAGTTGTCTTATTTGAATCTGGCAGGTGTTCAGGACAACAAGATAAAAATTCAGGCACAGTTCTGGAAAGTGCAGAAGAATGTAAAAATTGGGTCAGAGTACAGCGGTTCCCCCCAATATGGTTATGAGGTGGATTCCGTTAGTGTTGTACCGGAAACCCTTAGTCTGGCCGGAACAGATGAAGCGCTACAGAAGCTGGCAGTAGAGGGAAATACACTGACTATACCGGCAAGTTACATTGATGTTTCCGGAAAGGATTCAGACTTTGATGTGAAAGTGGATATCAGCGAACTGCTTCCTGAAAATATGAAGCTGGCGAGAGATATTAACAGCACGGTGATTGCAACTGTAAAGATATTGCCATATAATAGCAGGGATTACGAGGTTTCGCCAACGCAGATTAAAGTGGAGAACAAACCGGAAAATATGAATTACAAATTTGAACCGGACAAGATTGTAGCCCGTATTAAAGCAAAAGAGGAAGATTTGGATAATCTGAAGACCGATGATATTCAGATGAAAATTGATTTAAAGGACGCAAAGGCAGGAGAAAATACTTTGCCGGTAACAGTTACTTTGCCGGAAGGGTATGAACTGGTAGAGGATATTACGGTTAAAGTAGCGCTGATTGAGGCATCTGAAAAATAGAAAGAGAACAGGGAGTGAAGCTATGGTTAGCCAAATGGTAACAATAATTAATCCAACCGGACTGCATCTGAGACCGGCAGGGCTTTTGTGCAAAGAGGCCATGAAATTTAAATCTTTGATTACATTTCGTTTTAGGGGAAATACAGCAAATGCGAAAAGTGTGCTGAGTGTGCTTGGTGCATGTATAAAATGCGGAAATGAGATAGAATTAATTTGTGAAGGCGAAGATGAAGAACTTGCTTTAAAAACATTAGTGCATGCAATTGAAAGTGGACTGGGAGAATAAGAAGAGGAGAGGGCTGTTGTTTTGAGCGATAGTCCTTTTCTTTATAGAGAAAAACAGACAGGAAGGTGTACGGGAGAGGGAAGATGGTACATAATAAGATACAAAATGGATTAAAAGATGGCGTTCCCATTTGTGTGGGATATTTTTCAGTGAGTTTTACGTTTGGTATGATGGCGGTGAAGAGCGGAATTTCGCCCTTTCATGCGGTGTTGATTTCTCTTTTCAATCTGACTTCTGCAGGGCAGTTCGCCGGATTAAACGTGATTGTGTCCGGCGCTTCTCTTATGGAAATGGCGCTGACACAGCTGGTTGTAAACATCCGTTACGCGCTGATGTCCCTTTCGCTGTCTCAGAAGTTGGATTCTTCGGTGAATTTAGGCAACCGTATGCTGATAGCTTACGGAAACACCGATGAAATTTTTGCAGTGGCCAGTGCAAAGCCGGGGACGGTGGGAAAACTTTATATGTATGGTCTGATTTTGCTTCCGGTTACCGGCTGGGTAGGCGGCACTCTGGCCGGTGCTGTGGCGGGAACGCTGCTTCCAGCAGATATTATCAGCGCTTTGGGAGTAGCCCTTTACGGTATGTTTATTGCTATTGTGGTGCCTATGGCAAAAGAGCACAGAGAAGTGGCCCTTGTGACGGTGGCTGCGCTGGTTTTAAGCACGGCCTTTTACTATCTGCCGGGATTAAAAGAAATCTCTTCCGGTTTTTCCATGATTATCTGCACCGTACTGGCTGCGGGAATTGGGGCTGTATTATTTCCCATTAAGGAGGAAGCATCATGATTTACGCATATATATTTGTCATGGCAGGGGTCACCTATCTGATTCGTATGCTGCCGCTGACTTTGATTCAGAAGAAGATTTCGAATAGTTATATCCGTTCTTTTTTATACTATATTCCATATGCATGTCTGACGGCTATGACATTTCCGGCCATTTTGTATGCAACGCAATCTCCGGTGTCAGCTTTAGCTGGATTTGCAGTGGCCGTGTTGCTGGCGCTGAAGAAACAAAGTCTGGTGACTGTGGCTTTGTTTTCCTGCGTGGCTGTATTTGTGGCAGAGCGGATAATGGAGATCGTGTGAGAAGGTGGCTTTGGTTGATTTCTGAGGGGAAATAGTGTAAACTAGAATATCGTTCAGAGAAAATCAGAAATGAGATTCAGATAGGAAAGAATCAGGAGGAAAGATGAGTAAAATAAAAAAAGCGTTAGAATTACCGACGGAAATTTTTCATAATAGAAAACTGGTATTCAGTCTGGCAAAAAATGATTTTAAAACCAAATATGCAGGGTCTTATCTGGGGATTGTCTGGGCTTTTGTACAGCCTATCGTAACGATTCTGGTATACTGGTTTGTATTCAGTGTGGGTTTAAAGGCAGGGAACGCATCCAATTATCCCTTTGTTTTGTATCTGATTTCAGGAATTGTACCTTGGTTCTTTTTTCAGGATGCACTAAACGGAGGTACGAATGCACTGTTGGAATATAATTATCTGGTAAAGAAAGTGGTATTTAAAATAAGTATTCTTCCAATGG
The DNA here is from genome assembly GCF_038739805.1 of Blautia acetica. NCBI lineage: Bacteria > Bacillati > Bacillota > Clostridia > Lachnospirales > Lachnospiraceae > Blautia > Blautia acetica. The sequence continues at coordinate 59,792 of NZ_JBBEWO010000008.1, forward strand.
TAAAAGTTATTTCAGCTTTGTTTGTACATGGATTTTTCGTAGCGTTTGCGCTGATTATCAGTTCTTGCTACGGTTACACACCTACTTTGCATACATTACAGCTGATATATTATTCTTTCTGTACGTTTATGCTGGCTCTGGCATTGTCCTATGCAACCAGCGCTGTTGTGATTTTTTTCAGGGACTTGACGCAAATTATCAATATTTTTCTTCAGGTAGGAGTCTGGCTGACACCTATTATGTGGGATTTAGCTATGCTGGAGGGACATCCGCTTTTGATGAAACTTTTTAAATTTAACCCTATGTATTATATTGTTTCCGGTTACCGTGACTCTATGTTGGGGAGAACCTGGCTGACGGCTCATTGGAAATGGGGAATTTATTTCTGGGGTGTGACGATTGTGCTTTTTGCACTGGGAACCCTTATCTTTAAGAGACTGAAACCACATTTTGCAGATGTATTATAAGCTGTATATGAAGGAGAAAATGGAATGTCAGAAATAGCAATTTCGATTAATCATCTAAGTAAAGTATATAAATTATACGATAAGCCTGTGGACAGACTGAAAGAGTCTCTGGGGCTCACAAAACAAAAAAAATATAGAGAACACTATGCCTTAAGAGATGTGTCTTTTCAGGTGAAAAGAGGAGAAACAGTAGGTATAATAGGAACTAATGGCTCTGGAAAATCTACGATTTTAAAGATTATTACAGGCGTCTTAAATCCCACTCAGGGAGAGGTGCAGGTAAATGGAAGAATTTCCGCGCTTTTGGAATTGGGTGCAGGTTTTAATATGGAATATTCCGGTTTGGAAAATGTATATTTGAATGGAACTATGATTGGCTTTACCAGGGAAGAGATTGACAAAAAGCTGGATGACATACTGGCTTTTGCTGATATCGGAGATTTCATACATCAGCCGGTGAAAACCTATTCCAGTGGTATGTTTGTGCGCCTGGCTTTTGCTGTAGCCATTAATATTGAGCCGGAAATACTGATAGTAGATGAGGCGTTGTCTGTGGGGGATGTATTCTTTCAGGCAAAATGTTATAAAAAATTTGAAGATTTTAAGAAGATGGGAAAAACCATTCTTTTTGTCAGTCATGATTTGGGAAGTATCAGTAAATACTGTGATCGGGTTGTTTTGCTGGATAAAGGTGTGAAACGTCAGGAAGGTAATCCAAAAGAAATAGTAAATTTGTATAAAAAGGTTTTAGTAGGGCTTGATGACAGTGAGGAAGAGAAACCGGAAAAAGACCGGAAGAAGGCTGTGAAAAGAAAGGAGCCAGGTTGGAACCGTACCTTTGAAACGAATCCCAACGTATTAGAATACGGAAATGGAAAGGCAAGTATTACAGATTTCATTTTGGCAGACGAAACGGGAACGGTAAGTAATACCATTGAAAAGGGAAGTAATTTTGAAATCAAAATGAAAGTGCGCTTTCATGAAACGGTACAGGAACCTATTTTTGCATACAGTATAAAGAACTTACAGGGAACAGAAATTACAGGAACGAACACACTTTTTGAAAAATCGGATATCAGTTCCAAAAAAGAGGGACAGGTTTGTGAAATTACTTTTTCTCAGGAAATGAATCTGCAGGGCGGCGAATATCTGTTATCTCTGGGGTGTACCGGATATGTGAATGGAGAGTTCGAAGTGTTTCATCGTTTGTATGATGTCTGCGGCATTACTGTAGTTTCAACAAAAAACACCGTGGGATTTTATGATATGAATTCCAGGGTATCTGTAAAGTAAAGGAGAGTAAAGGTGGAGAAAATAGGGAAGGTAGAATTAGATGATACCTGCTATCCTGGCAGGGATTTATACAGCGATGGCGAAGTGGAAGACCAGCTTTTGGAAATCGCCAGAAACTATGGGGAGGAAGACTATAACCGTATTATTGCTGAGACTTCCAGCTGGCCGGTGATGTACCATTTTTCTAATATCCGGCAGAATATTGTAGAATGGCTGCCTATTGGAAAAGGAGATTGTGTTCTGGAAATCGGAGCTGGATGTGGAGCCATTACAGGAGCGCTGGCCCGTAAAGCAAAAAGTGTGCATTGTATTGAACTTTCTAAAAAAAGAAGTTACATTAATGCTTACAGAAATAAAGCTTGTGACAATGTGAAAATTCTCATGGGAAATTTTCAGGAGATAGAGAAAAAACTGACAGAGACATACGATTACATTACACTCATAGGTGTTTTTGAATATGCCGATGGTTATATCAGTGGAGATGAGCCTTATCAGGAAATGCTGGAAGTGATAAAAAAGCACCTTGTGCCTCACGGAAAAATAGTCATAGCCATAGAAAACAGATTGGGTATGAAATATTGGGCAGGTTGTACAGAAGACCATACAGGAAGATACTTTGAAGGGATAGAAGGATATACAGATACCAGAGGGGTCAGAACCTTTTCTAAAAAAGAATGGGAGCAGATGATTGCTGCAGCAGGGCTGAAAGCGGAATTTTACTATCCTTATCCGGATTATAAATTTCCTCTGGCCCTATATTCCGACCATTATCTGCCCGGTAAGGGAGAATTGAATCTGAATATTATGAATTTTGACAGGGAGAGACTGGAATTGTTTGATGAAGGGAAGGTCTATGACAGCCTGATAGATGAGGAATTGTTTCCATTGTTTGCAAATTCATTTTTAATTGTATTAGAGGGAGAATGATTATGGAAAGGATTCTGTATACAAAATATTCAAATGAACGTACTGCCCAATTTGCTATCCGTACGGATATAGTAGAAAAAGACGGTTCTCGGCAGGTGAGAAAAAAAGCATACTATGAGGCGGGAAAACCTCATATCCGGAAAATATATGAAGCTTATGAACAGTTAAGCTGCAGTTTTTCGTCTACCAGACTGTTGATAAACCAATGCAGATGGGAAGAAGATGGAATTTATTTGGAATATCTTAAAGGGCAGACTTTACAGGAAGAACTGGACAGATTATTAGAGAAAAGGAAAATAGAGAAGTTTCAAAAAATTTTGAGAGAATATATGGAACTGATATTGCAGACGGCTGAGAACCCCTTTTGTATGACGGAAGAGTTTCGAAAAGTTTTTGGAGACGTGAAACTCCGTGAGGGATTTTATTCTGCTCCGGTAACGGATATTGATATGGTGCTGAGTAATATCTTTATAGACGAGAAGGGCGAGTGGACACTGATTGATTATGAGTGGACTTTTCTTTTTCCGATACCGATTCAGTTTGTGCTCTATCGTATTTTACATTATTATGAGTGCAGCAATGCCTTCCGCAGTCAGATTGGAGCCTGGGATTTATACGCTGCGGCAGGAATTTCTCCTGAAGACAGAGAAGTCTTTCTGGAAATGGAGAAACATTTTCAGGCATATGTTATAGGAAATTATGTACCACTGAGAAAACTTTATCCCAAGATTTCGCCAGGGAAGACAGGTCTGCATACGGTTTTAAAAAGAACAGGAAGTCCGGAAAGAGTTCAGATATTTCTTTCTCAGGATGGAATTTTAAGAGAAGAAGAATCGGAATCTTATGCTATGCCGGACGGGAAAGTAAAGCTTCGTATCGAAATAGGAAGCAGAATCAGACGGATTCGTCTGGATCCCGGAGAACAGGCAGGAAGAGTAAGATTGAAACGTCTGGAATGGGAAAATGGAGAGAAATGCCAAGTCAGAACCAATGGGATTGTACAGTCAGACCAGACTTTTCTTTTTCTGGAAGAAGACCCTCAAATTTATATTGAGAGTATTCCGGCAAATCCGGGATTTTTATGCCTGGAAATCAGTAAAGACAGTGGGCAGGACGGATATGTACAGCAGATTTTGAAGGAAAAAGCGGAAATGAACCGACAGAAAGAAGAAGTGGAAGCTCTGAAAAAGCAGCTTGCAGAAAAGGAGAAATTGATTGCCGCTATGGAGAATACAAAAGTCTGGAAAACGTATACGAAATATAAAAAGGTGATAAAAGGGGAATAGACAGATATGGGTACTATGCGCTGGTGTATCGACAAGGCGGATTTGAATCACTCAGGAAAAGACAGATTTGAAATCAAGGGATGGATTTGGAGCAAGAAAAGTAAAAAGCCGGAAGTTCAGGTGTATGGAAACAAAAATCAGGAGATACCTTATAAAATTACATGGGTGAAGAGACCGGATGTTCAGAAATATCTTAAATTAAAAGAGGATGAGACAGAACTTGGTTTCAGTATTTCTATAAACGGTGTATCAGGGCTTTGGGATTCCTGCACACAACTGGAAGTGTTTTTTTCAGATTCAGTAGAACGAGTACAAGTGTATAAAAAAGAATTTTCGGAAATTAAGCAAAATTATATAAAAAGTCTGATTAAATACAGCATTGATGGTGTTTCTTTTGCAGAGGATATGGTATTGGTCAGGGGATGGGCTCTTTATAAAAACGGTATTTGTCCGATTTATGTCCGAGATAGAGAAGGGCAGGAAATGGAATGCGTCCTGGAACAGGAGATGCGGCCGGATGTAAATGCGATTTTTTCCGTATCTTCCGAGGTAAAGTGCGGGTTTTCTTTGAAATTTCACAAAAAATATTTGGAGAGAGGAAATATAACAGTCTTTTTCAAGGAGCCGGATTCTAAGGCCAATTATGTGCTGTCAGCCAGAAAACTGAACTTTGAGAACAGTCGGTTTGGAAAATATTATCAGCAGCTTGGTCCCAGAATGATGAAACGAAACCTACAGTTTATACGGACACATGGAATGGGAGAGTTTAAAAAGCAGCTTGATATAAACATGAATCCCTCAAATCAGGGATATGGTTACTGGGCAAAACTGCATAAGGTGAAGAAAGGGGAATTGCGGCGTGAGAGGCAGGAAAAGTTTCCTTTTGAACCTTTAATTAGTATTGTGATTCCTCTTTATAAAACACCTTTAAACTATCTGGAAGAACTGCTGCAGTCCGTGGTAGGACAGACGTATGAAAACTGGCAGCTTTGTCTTGCAGACGGAAGCCCGGATCATGCAGTGGAAGAATATGTGAAGCGAAAGTATAAAAAAGAATCTCGCATTACTTATGAGCGGCTGAAGAAGAACGGTGGAATTTCCGAGAACACCAATGAGGGATTAAAACTGGCAAAGGGCGAGTATATTATGCTCAGCGACCATGATGATGTATTGGAAGTCAATGCTTTGTATGAGATTGTTAAGGCGCTGAATAGTGAGAGCAAGCCTCAGATTGTCTATACAGATGAAGATAAGGTGACCATGGATGGAAAGGAATATTTTGACCCCCATTTCAAGCCTGATTTCAACTGGGATTTGCTGAGAAGCAATAATTATATTTGCCATATTTTTGTGGTAGATAAGAAAATTGTAGATGAAATCGGAGAATTTCGGAAAGAATACGACGGAGCCCAGGATTTTGATTTTATTCTGCGCTGCTGCGAAAAAGCAGACAGTATTTATCATATTCCTAAGGTCTTGTATCATTGGCGTTCTCATCCCAATTCTACAGCAGGAAATCCGGCCAGCAAGATGTATGCTTATGAGAATGGCAAAAGGGCTGTTCAGGCACATTACGAAAGAATCGGCCAGCCGGCTGAAGTTACCATGACACCTTTCTGGGGAAGATATCGTTCCAGACTGTTGGTGCAGGGAATGCCTATGGTTTCTATTGTTATACCAAATAAAGATCATATAGATGATTTGGACAGATGTCTGAAATCCATTTATGAGAAAAGTACTTACCAAAACTTTGAAGTAATCCTTGTGGAAAATAACAGTACGCAGCAGGAAACCTTTGATTACTATGCTCAGGCAGAGCAGACCAGAGAAAATCTGAGGGTGCTGTACTGGAAAGACCGGTTTAACTATGCAGCTATTAATAATTTTGGTGTGAAGCAGGCAAAGGGCGAGTATCTTTTGTTCTTAAATAATGATGTGGAAGTGATTACACCTGACTGGATAGAAGAAATGCTGGGATACTGCCAGCGAAAAGATGTGGGAATTGCAGGAGCAAAATTATATTACCCGAATGATACGGTACAGCACGCCGGAGTGGTTATTGGTATGGGAGCAGACCATGCTGCCGGTCATGTGTTTTACGGAGTGGAAAGGAAACGCTTTACTTATGGAGGAAGAGCTAATTCTACACAGGATATCAGCGCTGTGACTGCTGCCTGTATGATGGTAAAAAAATCTGTGCATGAAGAAATAGGGGGCTTTGACGAGAAGTTTGAAGTTGCTTTTAACGATGTCGATTACTGTCTGCGGGTAAGAGAACTGGGACTTCTGGTGGTGTTCCAGGCCTTTGCAGAATTGTATCATTACGAGTCACAGTCCAGAGGATTGGAAGATACAAAGGAAAAGAAAGTGAGATTCCAAAAAGAGGCAGAGCTGTTCAGAACCCGTTGGAAGGAGATTCTGGAAAAAGGAGACCCGTACTATAATCCCAATTTGACTTTAAGACACAGTGACTGTTCACTGAACTGGGATTAGGACAACAGGAGTAAAGGAGAACTGTATGAGTCGCGAGTTAATAGAAGCGGAGCGGGAACGTTTCAGCTTAAAAGAGGAGAATTGTTATCGAATTGAGGGAGCCTGGAAGACGGGATATGTGCCGAAAGTCTATGTGGATAAAGAGCAGGTGACAGATATTTCTTATGCTGAACGGGAAGGACAGATGGAACTTTCCATAAAGATACCGGAGCATGCACAGCTTTATAAAAAAGTATATGTGTATGGGGTAAAAGGAGAAGCCAGATATCTGTGGTTTTCTGAGCAAATGAAAAAAATCTTGAGAAAACAGAGGAAACCCCAATATTTCATTGATTATGCAGATGTGGATTTTGAACAGCACAGATGTATGGTAAGTGGCTGGGCTGTGTATTCCGAACCTCTTGAAATTTATGTGGAAAATGAAAAGGGAGAGCGTGCAGAGTTTTCTCTGGAACGCGTCAATCGTTCTGATGTACAGCAGCAGTACCAGGAATGGGATGTGGGAAAGGAAAGCGGCTTCTTTCTGGACATTCCTTTTCGGGAGGAAAAAGGATTCCGGGTAGTATTTTCGGCAGGAAAACAGAGGACAATCCGGTATGTTAGTCTGCAAAAGAGAAAGATTGCAGGGGAAAAGGCAGAGTATTACTGTCAGAAGGGAATCCATTATCTTAAGGTACATGGAGTAGCAGGCTTTGCAAAAAAACTGATGAAAAAGGCAGAGGAATATAAAAATCGTCCGTATCCATATACCAGATGGTATCCAAAGCATATGCCTTCGCAGGCAGAACTGGAAAAGCAAAGAGGGCAGTCTTTTGCCTATGACCCCCTTATCAGTATCGTAATTCCCCTGTATAATACTCCTCAGCAGTATCTAAAGGAACTGTTGGATTCTGTCCAGGCGCAGACTTATGGAAAGTTCCAGCTTTGTCTGGCGGATGGCAGTGACAACGGGGATGTAGAAGCGTATATTCGGGAACACTACGGCAATGAAAAGCGGTTTGTATACCATCGTCTGGAGGAAAATGATGGTATCTCCAGAAATACAAATGAAGCCATCAAAATCGCAGAGGGGGATTTCATTATGTTTTCTGACCATGATGATACCCTTGCACCCAATGCGCTTTATGAAATTGTGAAGGAACTCAATGACTATCCGGAAACAGATGTGGTTTATACGGATGAGGATAAAGTCACCATGGATGGAAAACGTTACTATGACCCGCATTTTAAACCGGATTTCAATCTGGATATGTTGCGGTGTAATAACTATATCTGCCATATTTTTGTAGTGAAACGGGAAATTGTAGACCAGGTAGGGCTGCTGCGGAAAGAATATGACGGCGCACAGGATTTTGACTTTGTACTCCGCTGCTGCGAAAAGGCACATCGAATCGGTCATGTGGCGAAAATTCTGTACCATTGGAGAAACCATCCGGCATCTACAGCAGGAAATCCGGAGAGTAAAATGTATGCTTACGAGGCAGGAAGAGCTGCTGTACAGGCGCATTATGACAGACTGGGAATCCGGGCAGAGGTAAGTATGACTGAGCAGTGGGGAAGATACAGGACAAAACTGTTTGTAGAAGGAACCCCTTTGGTGTCTGTTATCATTCCCAACAAAGACCACAAAGCAGATTTGGAAAGATGTATCCGTTCTCTGTATGAGAAGACCTCTTATGATAATTTTGAAATTCTCATTGTAGAAAACAACAGCACAGGAAAAGAAATTTTCCGTTACTACAAAGAATTAGAGGAGAATTATGACAATATTCGTGTTCTTCGCTGGGAAGGTGCTTTCAACTATTCGGCAATTAACAACTATGCTGCAAAGGAAGCAAAGGGAGAGTATCTGTTGCTTCTGAACAATGATATTGAAGTAAAGTCAGAAAAATGGATGGAAGAAATGCTCAGCTATTGTCAGAGAGAGGATGTAGGAATTGTAGGTGCAAAACTTTTGTATCCCAACGAAAAAATTCAGCATGCAGGTGTGATTATTGGGATGGGACCGTCCCACACAGCCGGGCATATTTTCTATAATTTTCCAGGTGACCAGTTTGTTTATGCAGGAAGAACCCAGACTACACAGGATTTAAGTGCAGTAACAGCCGCTTGTATGATGACGAAAAAATCGTTGTATGAGGAACTTGGCGGGATGGATGAAGACTTCCAGGTGGCCTTTAATGATATTGATTTTTGCCTGAGGATGCGGGAGATTGGAAAACTGGTGGTATTCCAGGCGTACGCGGAACTGTATCATCATGAATCTCTGACAAGAGGATATGAAAACAGACCGGAAAATAGAAAGCGTTTTAAAGATGAAACCAGACGGTTTAAAAGCAGGTGGAAGGAGATACTCAGAAAGGGAGACCCTTATTACAATCCTAATTTCAGCCTGGAGAGAAGTGATTGTGTGCTGAGTGAATAGGAAAAGAAATGCCACAGGATAGAAAACCTGCCGCAGTAGGCAGCGCCGGAATACCCGGACTGTCTGCAGCGGCAGGTTTCTCTTTTTAAGAAGTGATTTTTTTCCGTTTTTTTCTGTTCTTTTTTGCCTTCTTTTTTCTTACATACTGCACAAGTACAGATACAAGTCCTGCGCAAAGCCCTGCGAAGATAAGAAGCATGGCAGGAAATACCAGCGGTGATACCAACTGTTTTTTTACTGTGCCTACTTTAAACATAGACATATCAGAGGTTGTCCGTGTTTCTACCTGCAGAGGAAAGGCAGCAGTGAGTTTTAGGATTTCCCGTCCCTGATAGGAATAGGTTCTGGTTCTGGAAACCCCTTCGGTATCCTGGTCTGTCACTATCATGGAAGCAGTGCTTGCACCTTTTGGCAAAATGACATATCCATCAGGTTCTTCCGAATCCGGCGCTTTCAGCCAGTAGACCGGAAGTTTTTCAAAATTATCAAATCCGTAATCGAAAAGTTTGATTGTGTCTGTGAAGCGGTCGTTACCTTCCGAGCGCATGACTACGCAGACAAGCGTCATATCGTCTCTGGTGGCTGCAGTAATCAGAGTGTTTCTGGCCGCTTCTGTATGTCCGGTCTTTCCGGCAATGGCGCCTTCATATTTATAATCCCCCTCTGTGAGAAGGGCGTTGTGGTTTTCCAGATTCCGGGGAGTAGAGGTCTTATTGGTTGCCGGAATGGTGTATTTGTCTGCACCGGCGATTTTGCAGAAATTCTCATTTTTCACAGCCTCGGCAAGAATCAGAGCCAAGTCGTAGGCGGTTGTGTAATGATTGGGGTCAGGCAGACCATTGGCGTTGACAAAATGGGTATTTTTGCAGCCCAATTCTGCAGCACGGGCATTCATCATATCGGTGAATGCACTGACGGAACCGGCTACCTCCACGGCCATCTGGGTGCAGACTTCATTGGCAGAGGCCAGCATAATGGCATACAGACACTGCTCCACCGTCAGTTCTTCGCCTACCTGGGCATTAATCGTAGAGTTTCCCGGTGCCAAATCCGGCAGAATCACATCGGTAAAAGTAACCTTTTGGTTTAAATCATCTATGTTTTCTAAAATCAAAAGAGCAGTCATGGCTTTGGTGGTGCTGGCCGGGTAACGAATCTCATTCATGTCCTTGTCAAAGAGCACCTGTCCCGTAGACACTTCCATCAAAACGCCTGATTCGTCTGCAATTTCCGGAGCGGAAGGCCAGGCGGCAACAGAGCTTGTTTCTGCAAAAACGGGGACAGCAGAAGTCATGGCTAATAAAAGTGCCAGCAGAGGGCACAATAACTTTTGAATCCTATGTTTTTTCTTCAAATGTATTCCTCCTTTACGCAAATTAACTTCAGTATACCATATTCATGGTTTTCTTTAAACAGAAAATGTGTTAGAATAAGGCAGGAATTAGAAACAAACAGTGAAAAATACACTGGAATCCAGGTAAAGGCAGGTAAATTTTATGCCGAAGGGAAAGATAGAATGGGGAAAGCTGATGGGCAAAATGTCCCCTTATATGATACAGAAAGGGCTGAGGTATTTAAAGCACTACGGAGTAAAAGAATTCTGGGTGCGTCTTCATGAGCGGTTTGAGCCGGAAGAAGTGCCTTATGGCCCCTGGTATGAGCAGTACATACCAACCAGAGAAGAACTGGAAAAGCAAAGAAAGAAAAAATGGAACTATGGTCCGAAAATCAGTATTATAGTTCCTGCATATAAAACGCCGGAGGCTTTTCTGCGCCAGCTGATGGACAGCCTTCTGGCACAGACATACGCGAACTGGGAACTTTGTATTGCCAACGCCAGTCCGGAGGACGCTTCCATGGAATATGTGCTGAAGGAATATGCAAAAAAGGACAGCCGGATTCTATGGAAGAAGCTGGAGGAGAACAAAGGCATTGCAGAGAATACCAATGAGGCATTTGCTATGGCCACAGGAGAGTTTGCGGGACTTTTGGACCATGATGATTTGTTGGCGCCCAATGCCCTGTATGAGGTTGCAAAAGCGCTGGAAACAGAGCCGGATATTGATGTACTTTACACAGACGAGGATAAAGTCAGAGGCGACGAGGTGCTGGAACATTTTCAGCCCCATCTGAAACCGGACTTTAATATAGACTTACTGCGTTCCAACAATTACATCTGTCACTTTTTTGTAGTGCGGAAATCATTGCTTGAAAAAACAGGAGGATTCCGCAGAGAATACGACGGCGCCCAGGATTACGATTTTATTTTCCGCTGTACACAGGCAGCAGGAAAGATACACCACATTCCTGAAATTCTGTATCACTGGAGAACGCACCAGTCCTCTACTGCGGACAATCCGGAAAGCAAACTCTATGCTTTTGAAGCGGGAAAGAGGGCCATCGAAGAAAATCTGCGGCAGAACGGGCTGATTGGAGAAGTGAGCCATACAAAGGACTATGGATTTTACAGAGTAAAATATCCGGTACAGGGAGAACCCCTGGTATCCATTATCATTCCAAATAAAGATGCAAAAGAAGATTTGGAAAAATGTATTCAGTCTATACTGGAAAAATCTTCCTATACTAATTATGAAATTCTGATTGTGGAGAATAACAGTACAGGGGAAGAAATCTTTTCATATTACAAAGAACTTTCTGAAAATTCCAGAATTCGTCTGCTGCGGTGGAAGAGGGAATTTAATTATTCTGCTATTAACAATTATGGGGCAAAGAAGGCCAAAGGGGATTATCTGCTGTTTCTGAACAATGATACGGAAGTGATAAGTCCCGACTGGATAGAGGAAATGCTGGGCTTTTGCCAGCGGCCGGATACGGGAATTGTAGGAGCCAGACTGTACTTTGGAAATAATACCGTTCAGCATGCCGGAACGGTTATTGGAATCGGCGGTATTGCAGGTCATATGTTTACAGACATGCCCAGAGAACGATCCGGCTACATGCACAAAGCGGCAATTATACAGGATTTAAGCGCCGTGACAGCTGCCTGCATGATGGTGAAGCGGCAGGTGTTTGATGAGGTGCAAGGCTTTGAAGAACAGCTTTCTGTGGCATTTAATGACGTGGATTTCTGTCTGCGCGTACGGGAAAAACAGTATTTAGTGGTATATGACCCGTATGTGGAACTATATCATTATGAATCGAAAAGCAGAGGTGCAGAGGACAGCAAAGAAAAAGTCCGCAGATTTCAGTCGGAAATCGAATTTATGCGCTGCCGGTGGGAAACTCTTCTGAAAAAGGGAGACCCTTATTACAATAAGAATCTGTCCTTGGTGAAATGGAATTATTCCCTGAAGCCAAAGGACTGAAAGGTTTAAAAACATGTATGAAGTTTCAGTAATCATTCCGAATTTTAACGGAAAAAAATACCTGAAGGACTGCCTGGATTCCATGAGAAAGCAGGACTGCGAAAATTTTGAAGTGATTCTGGTGGACAATGGTTCCGAGGACGGAAGTACGGATTATGTGCGGGAAGTCTACCCGGAAGTGCAGGTCATAGCCCTGAAGGAGAATACGGGATTTTGCACAGCGGTCAATACAGGCATTAAGGTCAGCACAGGCAGCTATGTGATTCTGTTAAATAATGACACCATTGCAGAGCCGTCTTTTGTGAGCAGCCTTTTAAAGAGTATGAAGAGACATCAGCGGGCTTTTTCCTGTCAGGCGAAAATGATTCAGATGCAGGACCATGGAAAAATGGACGATGCGGGCAATTACTACTGCGCTTTCGGCTGGGCCTTTGCGGACGGAAAGGGGAGAAATCAGGAGAATTACAATACGGAAAAGAAAATATTTTCTGCCTGCGCAGGTGCGGCTATTTATCGAAAAAAAGTGCTGGATAGAATTGGACTTTTTGACCACGAGCATTTCGCGTACCTGGAAGATTTGGACATCGGTTATCGCGCCAGACTTCATGGATATGAAAACTGGTATTGCCCGGAAGCTTTGGTTTATCATGTGGGAAGCGGCACCAGCGGTTCCAGATACAACCTTTTCAAGGTGCGCTACTCCTCCAGAAATAATATTTATATGATTTATAAAAATATGCCCCTATGGCAGATTGTGTGGAATTTCCCTTTGTTGTTGCTGGGATTTGGCTGTAAGGCACTGTTTTTCGCAAAAAAAGGTTTTGGAAAAGAGTATCTGGCGGGAATGAAAAATGGGTTTACCATTTCCCGGCAGAACCGGACGAGAAAAGTAAAAGATATTGCTTTTGGAACATACCTGCGGATTCAGTGGGAATTATATTGTAATATCATAAGATTTTTGCGAAAATAGAGAATTTTGACGGGGAGGAAAGGAGAACAGTCACACATGTTGAAGCGATATATACAGGAAAATAGAAAATCCATTTTCATAACAGTAGTGTTTACTGTGGCCTTGTATGCGGTTATGCTGCTTGGAAACCGGATATCTATTGATACAGAAGTGATGATAAACAACCCGGAAGGACAGTTAAATGCCTGGTATGGGATTAACCGTTTTGGACTGGGGCTGTTTAAACATGTTTTCCATTTGATTCCCATATCCATTCCATTTACCAATGTTATGACGGTTTTGTTTTTTATCTTTGCTGCAATTTCCTGGAATTACAGTTTGGTAACACTGCAGAAGGTGCAGAATACCAAGGCTGTTTTTGTGTTTTTGCTTATTTTTGTCAGCAGTCCTATTTTTGCTGAACAGTTTCATTTTACTCTGCAGAGTATGGAAATTGCTTTTGCACTTGGCGCAGAGGCCATTGCGGTTATTCTGGTATCCCGCTGGGTGGAGAAAAAGGGCATTTATCATGCCATAGCTGCAGTTCTTTTACTGGCCTTTTGTTTTTCCTGCTATCAGGCCTTTGTTTTTCTGTATGTGTTTGCCTGCCTTCTGTTGTACCTTATCCGTCAGGAGGAGAAAGAAACTTCGGGAAAAGAACAGGTGGAGGAAATTTTCAAATACATTTTGGTGCTTCTGGCAGCTTTTGTGCTGTATGAAGCGGCGGCAACGGCGATTAAGGCAAGTATGGGTCTGGAATCCGGAAAATATCTGACGAATCAGATTCTCTGGGGACAGGAACCGGTGCTGTATACTTTGTGCAGAGTCATAGCTTACACAGGATTTATAATGACGGGTTTTATGTCCTCGTTTCATCCGTTTTTGCCAGTGTTGTATCTTTTCTTTGCTGTTGTACTGTATAAAAAGTGGCAAAAAAAGGGAGGACAGAGTTTTCTTAAATTGGCCAGTCTTGCGGGGTTAATGATAGTGCCATTTATTCTCCCGGCAGTTATGGGAAATACGGTTCCTATAAGGGCACAGTTCTGTATTCCCATTCTGTTATCCTGGCTGGGATATTTTTTTGTAAAAAGCAATGAGAAAGGGAAAATTTTTCGATACGCAAGAATCTGCGTAATTCTTATGCTGGTGTTGCAGACTATCGCTGTCCCGGCGCTGGAACTCAGTGCATGGAGGTGCTATGAAAAGGACAAGGCCTTTGCAAAAGAAGTAGAGGCGGCGGCAGGAGATATTCAGCCAGAGGAAAAGCTGGTTTTTGTGGGAAAATATACGCCGAATCACATGATAAAAGGTCAGACCATGGGTCATTCTTTCTTTGAATGGGATGCGGATACAGCATTTGGCAGTAATTACAGAATTCATGGATTTATGGAAACTCTGGGGATAAAATATTAGCTGCCCACGCAGCAGGAATATGAGCAAGCCAGACAATATGCGGAAAAATTACCTTCCTGGAAGGAGAAGAAAGCGGTATATACCGAAAACGGACTGCGTATCATTAAGCTGTCTGATTGAGAAGAGAAGAATAGGAATTGCGTTTTTTAAAAAATTGTGATATATTATTAAGAACTTGTTAACTAATCTTAGCTATAGAGGGTGATAAAACCTTGATAAAAGAAAACCAGAAGCATTTTAACCGCCTGCAGGTGCTGATAGATGCTTTTGTGCTGTTATTTTCCTATGTGGCAGCATGGGTAATTAAGTTTCAGATAATCAGCAGTGACGACGGAGCGCTGTCCCTTCGCACATATATGATTGCTTTGCCCATTACCGTGTTGGTGTATTTGGGCTTATACTATTTGTTCAGTCTGTATACTCCCAAGCGGGTACAGGGCAGACGGCTGGAACTGTGGAATATTGTAAAAGCGAATACAGTGGGAATTGCTTTGTTTCTGGGGGTATTGTACCTCATTAAAATGATGCATTTCTCCCGTGAAATGCTTTTTATTTTTTATGTGATTAATATTTGCCTGGAGGCTATAGCCAGAAATCTTATCCGTTATTTTCTCCGCAGTATGCGGCGGAAGGGATACAATCTGAAGCATATTGTGCTGGTAGGATACAGCAGGGCGGCAGAAGAGTATATTGACCGGATTCTGGAAAATCCCCAGTGGGGATATAAGATAAGAGGAATTCTGGATGACCATATAGAAGCGGGAACTGAGTATAAAGGTATTAAGGTTTTGGGAAAGATAGACAACCTGATGATTATTCTTCCGGAAAACCGGTTAGATGAAATTGCCATTACTCTGGGGCTGAATGAGTATGCCAGACTGGAAGAAATTGTGAATCTATGTGAGAAATCCGGTGTACACACCAAGTTTATTCCGGATTATAACCAGATTATTCCCACAAAACCTTATACGGAGGACATTCTCGGTTTGCCGGTTATCAATATCCGACATGTACCCCTGACCAATACTTTTTATGCGGCTATGAAGCGGGTCATGGATATTGCAGGAGCGATTTGCGCCATTATTTTGTTTTCTCCCATTATGATGTTTTCTGTGATTATGATTAAACTCACATCACCGGGTCCTCTGATTTTCAAGCAGGAGAGAGTGGGACTGCACAATCATACGTTTATGATGTACAAATTCCGTTCCATGGATGTGCAGCCTCCGGAAAAAGAAAAAACAAAATGGACCGTAAAGGACGATCCCCGTGTGACGAATTTCGGAAAATTCATGCGGAAAACCAGTATTGATGAACTGCCGCAGCTTTTTAATGTGCTGAAGGGAGAGATGAGTCTGGTAGGGCCGAGACCGGAACGACCGTTTTTTGTGGAGAAATTCAAAGAGGAGATTCCAAGGTATATGATTAAGCATCAGGTACGTCCGGGATTGACCGGATGGGCGCAGGTCAATGGATACCGGGGAAATACTTCCATCAGAAAAAGAATCGAGTATGATTTGTATTATATAGAAAACTGGACATTGGGGCTGGATGTAAAGATACTGTTTTTGACCATATTTAAAGGCTTTATTAACAAGAATGCTTACTAGCGAAGATAAAAGGGGAACAAAAATGTCTAAAATGAAAAAAAAGAACAGACACATAGGACGCAAGATTCTGTTTGGAGTGGAAATACTGGTACTGGTACTGCTGGTCGGTGCTTTGTTTGTGTATGCACAGATTAATAAGAAAATGGATAAACTCAACCTGAACGACGAAGACGGAGAAGACATTCAGGTGCAGATGAACGAAAACATAGCAGGGAATGAGGTTCTTGAAAATTATACCAATATTGCACTTTTTGGTATTGACAAAAGGGATACAGACGGCGGATACGGAAACAGCGATACGGAAATGATTGCCAGTATCAACAATAAAACCAAGGAGGTTCGTCTGGTGTCTTTGTACCGTGACACTTACCTTCGGGTAGACGAAGATTCAGAAGGCAATGGAATTTATAATAAATGCAATGCAGCCTTTAATATCGGCGGACCGGAGAAAGCGATTTCCATGATGAATACCAATCTGGACCTGGATATTGAGAACTATGTGGCAGTGGACTTTAAAGCCATGGCAACAGTGGTTGACTGTCTGGGCGGTCTGGATATTCCTTTAAGTTATGAAGAAATCATCCACACCAACAATCACTGTGTGGAAACCTCAGAGCAGACGGGTATGGACTACGAGCCGATTCCGTTACCGGAAGAAATACCGGAAAATCAGGCGGAAATCTACGGCACATATCATTTGAATGGTGTACAGGTAACTGCTTACTGCCGTATTCGTCAGACAGCGTCTATGGATATGGGCCGTACGGAAAGGCAGAGAAAAGTGTTATCCATGATGACGGAGAAAGTAAAGAAGTCCAGCCTGACTACACTTACGAAAATTTTGGATGAAGTCTTCCCTTTGATCCAGACAAACTTTTCCAAATCTGAACTGATAAAGCTGGGAACGAGTCTTCTGGCTTATAAATTTGAAGAAACCACAGGATTTCCGGTAAGCTATGTTATGGGAGCAGAGGTGACGAAGCCGGTAACCGGGCTGGATTGTCTGCTTCCCACTACCCTGGAGGTCAATGTAAGATATCTGCACGACTTCCTGTTTGCATCAGAATCCTACGAACCTTCTGATACAATTAAGATAAGAAGTGAGTTTGTGGCAGAGAAGACAGGATTTGGAAATGCTTCGGTGACAAAGGAATGGCAGTATCTTATAAAAGAAGATACGGATTCTTCCGGGCAGGCAGACAGTGGAGAGGGCGATACAAATAACTCCCAGACTTATTCCGAAGATGACGGATACAGCGATGACGGCAGTTACGATGTAGGCGATGAATAATATTTGGAAGAAAGGGCTGTTGCATTAAGAGAATAGGACTTAATGCGGCGGCCTTTGCTGTTCTATGAGAAAGGAGATTCAGAAAAATGACAGTAACGGTGATTGTGCCAACCTATAAGCCGGACGGAAAATTTTTTCAGCTGATGAACATGCTGAAAAGACAAACCTGCAAGGCAGATCATATTCTCATTATGAATACGGAGGAGAGGTACTGGAAAAACAGTTTTATGGAAGGTCTGGACAACTGGGAGGTACATCATCTTTCCCGTGCAGCGTTTGACCACGGAAAAACGAGAGGAGAAGGCGCAAAGCTTGCAGATACTGAAATTTTGGTTTACTTTACCCAGGATGCAGTGCCTGCTGATGAAAAACTGCTGGAAAATCTATTGAAGCCCTTTCACAATCCACAGGTAGGAGCTGCTTATGCCAGGCAGCTTCCCGCAGAAGACTGTAAAATCATTGAGCGGTACACCAGAAGCTTTAACTATCCGGATACAAGCCGGATAAAGACCAAAAAAGATATTCCGGAACTGGGGATCAAGACCTATTTCTGCTCCAATGTGTGTGCGGCTTACCGCAGAGGTGTCTACGAAGAAATGGGAGGATTTGTTACCAGAACGATTTTTAACGAAGATATGATTATGGCAGCGCAGATGATACAGGCAGGCTACGGGGTGGCTTATGCTGCAGAAGCCAGAGTTGTGCACTCTCATAACTATGGGTATATGCAGCAGCTTCGGCGTAACTTTGATTTGGCAGTGTCCCAGGAGGACCATCCGGAAATTTTCGCCGCCATATCTTCAGAAAGCGAGGGGATTCGTCTGGTAAAGAGTACAGCAGCTTATCTTATAAAACAGGGAAAACCATGGCTGATACCGGATTTGCTGCTCAGCAGCGGATTTAAGTATCTGGGATACAAAGCAGGAAGAAACTACAAACATCTGCCGCTGTCCTGGGTACATCGGCTGACCATGAATCCGGCTTACTGGGAAAATAGATAAAAACAGTGGTTTTTCACGGTTTCTTTTCTTTTTTATCACAATTTGAACACAATTGGTTGGTAGACTTAGTCTTGTAAAAAGGAAAAAGAAAAGTGAAACACAGGAAAGGGAGTTGTAATTATGAGTGAAGAATACAATACTAATATAAATACTCAGGGAAGTGACCCTGAAAAAGAACAGGAGACAACAGCTGTGCAGGAAGAAAAAAAGGAAAATTCCACAGAAGCCGGCATGGAGCCGGGAAAAGCACCTACAGCAGAAAATCCCTACTATGCATACTCCTATAAAAGAGATGCAGAAAACAAAGAAGAGAAAGAAAAAACGTCTGCAGAGAACAACAGCACACCGTATACCGATAAGAGTTATGGAACATCAGGAGACAGTCAGACAGAATCCGGCAACCCAGAAGATGAAAATACCCGGACAGACAGTACAGGTACACAGCATACGGGAACGCAGAAAGGGCCTTACAGTTCCTATCATTTCAGTCCTGTACCTCCAGCGCCAAAGAGTAAAAGACAGCAGAAAAAACCAATGGCAATGGGCAAAAAATTCGGTCTGTTGGTTGCGGCAGCAGCAGTTTTTGGAATTGTGGCAGGCAGCACTTTCCAGGCTGTAAACTATATTGGAGATAAAATGTTTCCGGGAGAAACTACAAAAATTGAAAATACGGCAACTACGCAGAGCAGTTCGGCCACTGCAAAAGGTGTCAGCACTTCACAGGGCGGCGAAAGCGTAGCAGAGGTGGCAAAAAATGTAATGCCATCTATTGTGTCCATTACTGGGGTCAGTGTACAGGAAATTCCAAATTACTTCGGATTCGGCACACAGCAGTATGAAGGTCAGAGCAGCGGTTCCGGCATTATCGTAGGACAGAATGATACAGAACTTCTGATTGCTACAAACAATCATGTGGTAAAAGACGCCAATAATCTAATCGTATGTTTTACAGACCAGGATGGTAATGCAGTGACAGCAAAAGATTTGGAAAATACCAGTGCAGAGAGTAACAGCCAGAGTAGTGACAGCAGCACAGAACTGGAAAATGGTACAGCCGTAGCGGCACAGATTAAAGGTACGGATTCAGACAATGACCTTGCTGTTATTTCCGTGAAACTTTCCGATATCCCGGAAGACGTATTAAGCCAGATTAAAGTGGCAACTTTAGGGGATTCCGATTCTCTGACGGTAGGAGAACAGGTAGTAGCTATTGGTAATGCTTTAGGATACGGTCAGTCTGTAACCAGTGGTTATGTAAGCGCACTGAATAAAAAGGTAAGCTCTGAAAATGCCAATAGTACTTTTATTCAGACAGACGCAGCTATTAATCCTGGTAACAGCGGCGGCGCTCTGCTGAATATGAAAGGCGAACTCATTGGTATCAATTCAGCCAAGATTGCGTCTGATGAAGTAGAAGGTATGGGATTTGCCATTCCAATTTCTAAGGCAGAACCGATTCTGGATAACCTGATGAGCAAAAAGACAAGAGAAAAAGTAGAAGATGAAAACAAGGCAGCTTATCTGGGAATTACATGTAAAAACGTAACTTCAGAGGCTTCTGAAATGTACAACATGCCGGTTGGTGTTTTTGTAGACAGCGTTGTAGAAAATGGCCCTGCTGAAGAGGCGGGATTAAAAGCTGGTGACATTATCCGTAAAATTGACGGAACAAGTGTGGAAACGTACGACAATCTGGTAAGCCAGTTAGAATATTACGAAGCTGGCGAAAAGATTGAATTTGAAATCTCCAGAGCAGACGGCGGAGAGTACAAAGACCAGACCATTACAGTGACACTGGGAGCAAAGAAGGACGCACAGGCCAGCACGGATAATAACGGTAGAACAGGCAATAATTGATAATATGTTTATAAAAATGTATGGCAGTTTCTCTTAAAAATGGAGGAACTGCCATATTTTGGGTTTCTTTTTTGAAACTCAAAACCGTTTATAAAAAGTTTACTTGTGAGCGTCTCTGATTTGTGATAAGATACCCACAAACGGATGATACAGCGGAAAAACAGAAAAGGCGGTAACAGATATGTCAGATGATAAAGAATATTTAGATACAACTACAGGTTCTGATACTCCAAAGGAAAAGGAGCAGAAGGACCAATTTGAAAAAGTATGTTTTATGTGCAGAAGACCGGAGAGCAAAGCTGGGAAAATGATTGACCTGCCGAACAATATCCATATCTGCACAGATTGTATGCAGAGAAGTTTCGATACCATGAACAATACCAATATCAATTATGAGGAACTGATGAAAAATATGCCCAACATCAGCATGATTGATTTGAATTCCCTGCAGAATCAGATTCCACAGAGACAAAAGGTAAAGAAAAAACAGGAGCAGCCAAAAGAAAAAACAGCACAAAAGGTCTTTGATATCAAGAGCATTCCGGCGCCTCACAGAATCAAAGCGAGTCTGGACGAATATGTCATCGGACAGGAATATGCCAAAAAAGTCATGTCTGTAGGCGTTTACAATCATTACAAACGTGTCTTTGCGGATATTACGGATGATGTGGAAATCGAAAAATCCAATATGCTGATGATTGGACCAACTGGAAGCGGTAAAACGTATATGGTAAAAACTCTGGCCAGACTTTTGGATGTGCCTCTGGCCATTACAGATGCTACTTCCCTTACGGAAGCAGGTTATATTGGCGATGATATTGAGAGTGTGGTCAGCAAACTTCTGGCTGCGGCAGACAATGATGTGGAGAGAGCAGAGCACGGTATTATTTTTATTGATGAGATTGATAAGATTGCCAAGAAGAAAAATACCAATCAGCGTGATGTCAGCGGAGAAGCGGTGCAGCAGGGAATGCTGAAACTCCTGGAGGGCAGCGAGGTAGAAGTTCCGGTGGGAGCCAACAGCAAAAATGCCATGGTGCCTTTGGCTACGGTAAATACGAAAAACATTCTCTTTATCTGCGGCGGTGCGTTTCCGGATTTGGAAGAAATCATCAAGGAACGTCTGAATAAGACGGCTTCCATTGGTTTTCAGGCGGATTTGAAGGATAAATACGACCATGACAATAAGATTCTTGAAAAGGTAACCGTAGACGATTTGAAAAAGTTTGGCATGATACCTGAATTTCTGGGCCGTATGCCGATTATCTTTACTTTAAGCGGCCTGGACAGAGATATGCTGGTGGAAATCCTTAAAGAGCCGAAAAATGCCATTTTAAAGCAGTATCAGAAGCTGCTGGCTCTGGATGAGGTGAAACTGGAGTTTGAAGACGGTGCGTTGGAAGCCATTGCAGATATGGCCATGGAGAAACATACAGGGGCCAGAGCGCTGCGGGCGATTCTGGAGGAATACATGCTGGATATTATGTATGAGATTCCCAAAGACGATAACATCGGGGAAGTGATTATTACAAAAGATTACATCACCCACACAGGCGGTCCGAAAATTTTGCTGAGAGGACAGGAGCCTGCTCAGATAGAAATGAAATAAAACAGAAAATAAAAAATATCTGCGGCGTAAATCTGATTTTTATGCCGCAGATATTTTTTTGTTAAGCCAAAGGCCTGTATTTTTTCGCCTGAAGACAAAAAAAGATGCAGGAGATGGGACTTGAACCCACACGATATTGCTACCACAGGCACCTGAAGCCTGCGCGTCTGCCAATTCCGCCACTCCTGCATTTCTTTATGTTGTTCTGTGCTCTCTCAAGCACAAGACATATAATACACGAATACTTCTGAAATGTCAACACTAAATTTAAAAAAAATTAAAAAAATTTTTCAAAGATATTTTCGGGGATTTTCAAACAAGAAAAGGTTGAAAATTATCAGGTGTTGTGATACACTTTTTACAATTTGGGGAATTTTAAGGCTTTATGCCATCAGAAAGGAAGACAGGTGAGAGAATGAAAGCATTTTTGATACTGGAAGACGGTACCGTCTTTGAAGGAACCAGCATTGGCTCTACAAAGGAAGTCATCAGTGAGATTGTCTTTAATACTTCTATGACAGGTTATCTGGAGGTTTTGACAGACCCTTCTTATGCCGGACAGGCAGTCTGCATGACGTATCCTTTGATTGGAAATTATGGCATTTGCCATGAAGACCAGGAATCTTTAAGACCTTGGCCGGACGGCTACATTGTAAGGGAGTTATCCCGTATTCCAAGTAATTTCAGAAGTGAAGATACCATTCAGAACTTTTTAAAGAAATATGATATACCGGGAATCGCAGGTGTGGATACCAGAGCCCTGACCAGAATTCTGAGAGAAAAGGGAACTATGAACGGTATGATTACCACAAATGCGGCCTATAATTTAGAAGAAATCCTTCCGCGCCTGAAAGCGTATACTACAGGAAAGGTTGTGGAAAAGGTAACCTGCACAGAATCCCATGTACTGGAGGGCAGCGGCAAAAAAGTGGCTTTGCTGGACTTTGGTGCAAAGGACAACATTGCCCAGTCTTTAAATGAAAGAGGCTGTCAGGTAACGGTTTATCCTGCCTTTACTTCAGCAGAAACCATTTTAAATTCCAATCCGGACGGCATTATGCTGTCAAATGGTCCCGGGGACCCGAAGGAATGTACTTCTATTATAGAAGAAGTAAAGAAACTGTATGCGTCAGAGGTGCCGATTTTTGCTATCTGTCTGGGACACCAGCTGATGGCCCTGGCTACAGGAGCGGATACAAAGAAAATGAAATATGGACACAGAGGCGGCAATCACCCGGTAAAAGATTTGGAAACCGGAAGAGTTTATATTTCTTCCCAGAATCATGGTTATGTAGTGGATACAGAAACCTTAAATCCGGACATTGCAGTTCCGGCCTTTGAAAATGTCAACGATAAGACAAATGAAGGACTGAAATACACCGGAAAAAATATATTCACTGTGCAGTTTCATCCGGAAGCATGCCCGGGACCACAGGACTCCGGTTATTTGTTTGACAGATTCTTAAAAATGATGGAGGTGAACCGATAATGCCAAAGAACCCGGAAATTAAAAAAGTATTGATGCTGGGCTCAGGCCCTATTGTCATTGGACAGGCGGCAGAATTTGACTATGCAGGTACACAGGCCTGCCGTTCTCTGAAAGAAGAGGGGGTTGAAGTTGTACTGTTAAACTCCAACCCG
Source organism: Blautia acetica (assembly GCF_038739805.1). NCBI lineage: Bacteria > Bacillati > Bacillota > Clostridia > Lachnospirales > Lachnospiraceae > Blautia > Blautia acetica. The sequence goes on from NZ_JBBEWO010000008.1 coordinate 83,380, forward strand.
GCAACCATTATGACAGATAAGGACATTGCAGATAAGGTCTACATTGAACCTTTGACTGTAGAAGTAGTAGAACAGCTGATTCTCAAGGAAAAACCGGACAGCGTTCTGCCTACACTGGGCGGACAGGCAGGTCTGAATCTGGCTATGGAACTGGAAGAGCGCGGATTTCTGAAAGAACATAACGTGCGCCTTATTGGAACAACCTCAGAAACCATTAAGAAAGCAGAAGACCGTCAGGAATTTAAAGATACCATGGAGAAAATCGGTGAGCCAATCGCTGCTTCTTTAGTGGTAAGAAACGTGGAAGACGGTATTGCCTTCAGCAATAAAATCGGCTATCCGGTGGTGTTGCGTCCGGCTTACACGCTTGGAGGAAGCGGCGGCGGTATTGCCAACAACGAAGAAGAGCTGGTAGAGATTCTGGAAAACGGTCTCAGACTTTCCCGTGTAGGAGAAGTTCTGGTGGAGCGCTGCATTGCAGGCTGGAAAGAAATCGAGTACGAAGTTATGCGCGATGGCGCAGGAAACTGTATTACCGTATGCAACATGGAAAACCTGGACCCGGTAGGCGTGCACACAGGCGACAGTATTGTTGTGGCTCCTTCCCAGACACTGGGGGATAAGGAATACCAGATGCTTAGAACCTCTGCGCTTAATATTATTACAGAACTGGGCATTACCGGTGGATGTAACGTGCAGTATGCCTTAAATCCAGACAGTTTTGAATACTGTGTTATCGAGGTAAATCCCCGTGTATCCCGTTCTTCTGCCCTGGCTTCCAAGGCCACAGGCTACCCTATTGCCAAGGTAGCGGCTAAGATTGCTCTGGGTTACACTTTAGACGAAATCAAAAATGCAGTAACAGGAAAGACGTATGCCAGCTTTGAACCTATGCTGGACTACTGTGTGGTAAAGATTCCGAGACTGCCTTTCGATAAATTCATCAGCGCTAAGAGAACACTGACCACCCAGATGAAGGCTACCGGAGAGGTTATGAGTATCTGCAATAACTTTGAGGGCGCTTTGATGAAAGCAATCCGTTCTTTGGAGCAGCATGTAGACAGCCTTATGTCCTATGATTTTACAGGACTTACAGAAGAGGAATTGAGAGAACAGCTTCATATTGTAGACGATATGCGTATCTGGAGAATTGCAGAGGCTGTGCGCCGGGGCATTTCTTACCAGGATATTCATGCAGTGACGAAGATTGACATCTGGTTTATTGATAAAATTGCCATTCTCGTGGAAATGGAGCAGGCATTAAAGAAAGAGGAATTAAGCGAAGACTTATTAAGAGAAGCAAAACGTATGGAATTCCCGGACAACGTCATTGCAAAGCTTACCGGGAAAACAGAGGAAGAAATCAAAGAACTGCGTAAAAAATGGGATATCACAGCCGTATACAAAATGGTAGATACCTGTGCAGCAGAATTTGCAGCAGTGACGCCGTATTATTATTCCGTATACGGTGGGGAAAACGAAGCAGACGGAAAGACAGAGAAGAAGAAAGTTCTGATTCTGGGTTCCGGTCCTATCCGTATCGGTCAGGGTATTGAGTTTGACTTCTGTTCCGTACACTGTACCTGGGCCTTTGCCAAGGAAGGCTACGAGACCATTATCATCAACAATAACCCGGAAACCGTAAGTACAGACTTTGATATTGCAGACAAGCTGTATTTCGAGCCATTGACACCGGAAGACGTGGAAAATGTGGTGAATATTGAGAAACCGGACGGTGCAGTGGTGCAGTTTGGCGGACAGACAGCCATTAAGCTGACAGAAGCCCTGATTAAAATGGGTGTGAAGATTCTGGGAACCTCTGCAGAAAACGTAGACGCGGCAGAGGACAGAGAATTGTTTGACGCTATTTTGGAAGAGTGTCATATTCCAAGACCAAAGGGTCATACCGTATATACAGCCGAAGAAGCGAAAAAGGCAGCCAACGAACTGGGATATCCGGTACTGGTGCGTCCTTCTTATGTACTGGGCGGACAGGGGATGCAGATTGCCATTCATGACAAGGACGTGGAGGAGTACATCGGTATTATCAACCGCATTGCACAGGAACACCCTATCCTGGTTGACAAATATCTCCAGGGAAAAGAAATCGAAGTAGACGCAGTATGCGATGGCGAGGATATTTTGATTCCCGGTATTATGGAGCACATTGAGCGGGCAGGTATCCATTCCGGAGACAGTATTTCCGTATATCCGGCCCGTACTATCAGCGACACCGCAAAGAAAACCATTGAAGAATATACCAGAAGACTGGCCAAATCCCTTCATGTGCTGGGGATGATTAACATTCAGTTTATTGTGTGCAAAGAGGAAGTTTATGTCATCGAGGTAAATCCAAGGTCCAGCCGTACTGTGCCTTATATCAGCAAGGTAACGGGTATTCCCATTGTACCTCTTGCAGCAAAGGTAATTCTGGGACATAAGCTGAAAGATTTGGGATATACACCGGGCTTACAGCCGGAGGCCAGACACTATGCAGTGAAAATGCCGGTATTCTCCTTTGAGAAAATCCGGGGCGCAGACATCAGCCTGGGACCGGAAATGAAGTCTACAGGAGAGTGTCTGGGTATTTCCGAAAGCTTTAATGAAGCTCTGTATAAAGCCTTCTTAGGTGCCGGTATCCACCTTCCGAAGCATAAAAACATGATTATTACAGTAAGGGATGAGGATAAGGGAGATATTATTCCGATTGCCAGACGTTTTGAAGCGCTGGGGTATAAGATTTACGCTACACGCAGCACGGCAAGAGTGTTAAATGACAACGGCGTAAAAGCTATCCGAACCAATAAAATTGAACAGCCTTCTCCAAACCTGATGGATTTGATTCTGGGACATAAGATTGACTTAGTCATTGATACACCGTCTCAGGGTGTGGAGAAAGCAAAAGACGGATTTATTATCCGCAGAAATGCCATTGAAACGGGAGTCAACGTTTTGACAGCTCTGGATACGGCAGAGGCTCTTGTAACCAGTCTGGAAAATACAGACATTGAGAAACTGGAACTCATTGATATTGCCGAAATTTAAAGGAGCAGGGCATGGATTTTATCGAATTATTAAAGGTTATCTTCCTGGGAATCGTAGAAGGTATCACCGAGTGGCTGCCAATCAGCAGCACGGGACATCTGATTCTGGTGGAAGAGTTTGTAAAGCTGGACGTCAGCAAGGCTTTCTGGGAAATGTTTATGGTGGTCATTCAGCTTGGCGCCATTATGGCGGTGGTTGTGCTGTATTGGAATAAGATATGGCCCTTCCAGAATAAAAAGCCGAAACATGAAAATGTAACCAAGATTGAGAAAGCAGCAGGTTTTGTATGCCGTTTTACCAAGATAGACAAAATGGTTATGTGGTTTAAAATTCTGGTTTCCTGTCTTCCTGCCATTATCATAGGACTGCCTTTTGATGATTTTATTGAAGAAAAGTTCAACAACTGGTTTGTTGTGGCTGTTATGCTGATGGTGTATGGTGTACTGTTCCTTCTGGTGGAAGACTACAATGAAAAAAGAACGGTAAAGGTAGATTCCATTGCGGATATTTCCTGGAAGATGGCGCTGTATATCGGTATCTTCCAGGTACTGGCCCTGATACCGGGCACCTCCCGTTCCGGTGCAACGATTATCGGCGGAATCCTTTTGGGCGCTTCCCGTACCGTGGCGGCAGAATACACCTTTTTCCTAGCCATCCCTGTAATGTTTGGGGCAAGTCTTTTAAAGATTGTGAAGTTCGGTCTGGCTTTTTCTGCTCAGGAACTGATTATTTTAGGGGTGGGAACCCTGGTATCTTTTGTGGTTTCCATTCTGGCTATCAAATTCCTGATGGGATATATTAAGAAACATGACTTCCGTGTATTCGGCTGGTATCGTATTGTGCTGGGCGTTGTGGTAATGCTGTATTTTACTATTTTTAAATAGCTGTAATACGGGAAATCCGGTACAGAAGCAGAGGTATCTGTATGAAAAGTTATGATAAAAAAGTATTAGACCTGTCCATGGAGGCAGGTCGTATTCTTCTGGACGCAGGTGCGGAGATTTTTCGTGTGGAAGAGACGATTGAAAGAATTTCCAGGGCCTTTGGCATAGAGAAGTGCAGCCCTTTTGTTATGAGCACGGGAATTTTTCTCACGGCAGAGAATGAAGAGGGGGAGATTTATGCCAGCGTAAAGCATATCCCCATTCAGGGTGCCAAACTCTATCGGGTGGCGGCTGTGAATCAGCTTTCCAGAGAAATTGTGGAAGGAAAGTATACCTTAGAAGAGGCGGAAGAACGTCTGGAGATTATTAAAAATATGCCGGGAAAACGCCCGTTGGTGCGGATTCTTTCGGCAGGGCTGGGTTCCGGCAGCTTCTGTTACCTGTTGGGAGGAAAATTTACGGATATGTTTGCCGCTTTTCTGTCCGGTGTACTTTTATATGCAATTCTGGCCCTTATAGACAAAAGGGAGAAAAAAACTTCAAAAATCGTGGTGAACTGTATTGGCGGTTTTTGTGTTTCTCTTTTTGCAGTGCTTTTTTACCGCCTGGGACTCGGAAATGCGCCTGGAAAAATTCTGGTAGGCTCTGTCATGCCTCTGGTTCCCGGCGTCTCTTTGGTCAATGCAGTCCGGGATTTTGCGGAAGGAAACTATATTGGCGGCGGAGTGCGTTTTTTGGATGCCCTTATGGTGGCTCTGGGAATTTCTCTGGGCGTGGGTCTGATGTATATTTTATACTATCGCTTGACGGGAGGAATTATCTTATGATATGGGAAGGGCTTTTGCAGTTTTTGGCCGCAGGCTTCGGAACCATGGCGTTTTCCGTTTTGTTTTCCGTGCCGAGAGAGCATTATCCCCTGTGCGTCTTCATTGGCGGTGCAGGCTGGTTTATCTGCTGGGGGATGATAAATATTTTTCATACAGGAGCCGTGGAGGCCAATTTTGCAGCAACAGTTTTTATTACCCTGGCTTCCAGAATCGGAAGCACAGTAAAGAAATGTCCGGTAACTCTGTTTCTCATTGCAGGAATTTTTCCTGAGGTGCCGGGAATCGGTATTTACAGAACTATTTATTACAGTATGCTGGACAATCGGGAATTGAGTCTGCACTATGGAAGAGAGACATTGGGAATTGCCATTGCCATGGTGCTGGGCATTATTCTGGTGTTTGAAATTCCCCAGAAGACAATTAACAGAATTTTTGGAAAGAACAGAAAAGCCTGCGGCAGCTCCTAAGCTTTATGCCGCAGGCTTCTTTTTATGCTGTAATAACAGTGCCTGTTTTTTCAAGATATCCTTCTTTTGCTTTTCCAATAGAGGTAATGACAGCTGTGCGTCCCGGTTTTCCTTCTACAAATTCGATGGAAGCCTGAATTTTAGGAAGCATGGTGTTGTCTTCAAAGTGTCCTTCCTCCATGTAAGCCTTCAGTTCGCTGACAGAAACTCTGCCCAGCTGCTTTTCTGTCTCAGAATGATAGTTGACAGAGGCATTTTCCACACTGGTGAGAATCAGAAGCTCGTCCGCGTCCAAAAGGCAGGCAAGTTTGCCGCTGATAAGGTCTTTTTCAATGACTGCGCTGGCTCCAGTCAATTCTTCGTCCTGCTCTAATACAGGAATACCGCCGCCGCCGGCAGCAATGACAATCTGACCTGCGTCAGACAGAGCCTTAATGGCATCTATTTCAATGATTTTTTCCGGCAGGGGTGCTGCCACAATACGCCGGTAGCCATTTTCTGTCTTGGTGACATAGTTGCCTTTCTTTTCTTCGTTTTCCGCTTCTTCTTTTGTCAGAGTTCTTCCGATGACTTTTATCGGTTCGTGGAAGGCATCATCGTAAGGGTCTACGGTTACCTGGGTCAAAATGGTGCTCACTGGTTTGTAGATACCTCTTCTGAGCAGTTCAGCCCTGAGGGCATTCTGAATGTCATATCCAATGTAGCCCTGGCTCATAGCAGAACATACGGACATAGGCACTGCCGTATAAGCCGGATGTACCTTGCCAAATTCATTCATAGCTGTATGTATCATACCGATTTGGGGTGCATTGCTGTGAGTAATTACAATATCCGCACCGGCTTCTACCAGGTCTGCAAGAACCTTTGCTGATGCTTTTACCGCTTCCTTCTGTTCCGGAAGGGTGGTACCCAGTGCTCTGTGGCCTAAAGCGACCACTACTTTTTTTCTGGTCATAATCTGGTCCCTCTTTCTTTCAAATAAAAACTTATAGAAAGATTATATCCATTCCCCGCTGGAAAAGCAATAGAAAAAACCCGATACCGAAGTACCGGGCTTTTTCAACTTGAGGGGGGAGATAGTGAGTGGTTTATCAACTATCCAAAACCTATTATAAGGAGAAAATGTTAGTAAAATATGTCTGTTTTATAAAAAAAGTGGAAACTTTATTTATAAATTTTAAAACGTATCTATCCCAAATAGGCTTTTAACAGTAAAAAGGTGTTTTTTACACCGTCGATGTGGCTTCTCTCATAACCGTGGGAAGCGTAAACACCGGCGCCGATGAGTCCGTGGCGGACGTCATATCCGGCCCGCAGAGCAGCTTCGGCGTCAGAACCGTAGTGGGGATAGACGTCAACGGCGAAATCCAGATTTTCTTTTCTGGCGGCTTCTATGAGACTGCTGACTAAGTCATAAGTATAAGGGCCGCCGCTGTCCTTGGCGCAGATAGAAACCTGATATTCTTTACATTCCAGTCCTTCACCTACACAGCCCATATCCACGGAAAGCACTTCTGTGACACCTTGGGGAATAGAAGCGGCGCCGCCATGGCCGACCTCTTCGTAAACCGTGAAGTGCTGATAGAGTTTCCGTTCTGTGACAATGTTCTCTTCTTTCAGATAAGCAGCATAGCCAAGCAAAATCGCTGCACTGAGTTTATCGTCCAGGAAACGGCTTTTGATGTAGCCGCTGTTGGTAATGGTTGTCCGGGGGTCAAAGGCTACAATGTCGCCGGTCATGATTCCAAGGGCCTGGGTATCTTCTTTGGTAGTTACCTTTTCGTCCGGCAGCACTTCTACGGTATCAAAGGTTCGTCCTGTCTCGTCGTATTTTCCGTTTACATGGACCGAGGCATCGCAGAGCTGACAGGTGCCTTCATAAACCTTTCCGGAACGGGTGATAATACGGCAGTTTTCCGCCTCCGCATTGTTGGCATTCATACCGCCAAGCGGGGTAAGAGACAGACGGCCGTTTGCTTTAATTTCACGAACCATGGCGCCAAGGGTATCTACATGGGCTTCCAGAAAAACGGCATTTTCGGCGTCCCTGCCCCCAAGGTCTACCAAAACGCCGCCTTTAACGGTTTTCTGAGGCTGGTATCCCAAAGCCTGGTATTCCTTTATGAGATAATCGGTGACTTCTCTGGTGTATCCCGTAGGGCTGTCAATGGACAGCAGAGCTTTTAAGTGTTTCAGAATGATATCTGTATAAGTATTCATGTTCAAACCTCCTGCAATGTTGTAAGTCTATTGTAGAGGGTTTCTTTTACTGCGTCAAGAAGAGGAAGAATTGTATTGACATTTTAAGAGAAGTTTTGTAATATAGTAACAATTTAAGGAAAGAGGAGGAGTGGACTATGCGATACTACAGAAAAATAGCAGGTGAAAAAGTATATTTATCCCCCATGAATGCAGATGATGCAGAACAGTATACCGAGTGGCTGAACCGGCGTGATGTGACAGACAATGTAGGCAATACAGACCTTATGATGACGCTGGAAGGGGAGCGGGCCTGGATTTCCCAGGAGAGAGACCAGTATCAGTTTGCTATTGTAGAGCAGAGTTCCAACCGGCTTTTGGGAAACTGTGGGATTCAGAATATCAACTGGAGGAGAAGATGTGCGGAGATTGGGCTGTTTCTGGGAGAAGAGGAGAGCCGCGGAAAAGGATACGGACGTGAAGTACTGGAACTTTTGCAGGAATATGCGTTTGATGTGCTGAATTTACACAGTCTGTCTCTTCGGGTGTACAGCTTTAATACCCGGGCCATAAAGTGTTACGAAAAAGCAGGATTTTCCCACTGCGGAAGACTGCGGGAGGCTTATTATATCAATGGAATGTATCACGATATGCTTTTTATGGATATTTTAAAGGGTGAATGGCAAAAAAAACAAGAAAAGCGGTAGAAAAATTTTGATTTCCCATATATAATAGATATGATACGGATATATTATAGCCAAGGAGGAATTCAAACCCATGTATGATATGAAAATTTCTGATTCAGTTGTATTTATTGGCGTAAACGACAAGACCATTGATTTATTTGAAAGCCAGTATAAGGTTCCGAAAGGAGTTTCTTATAACTCTTATGTAATTTTAGATGAAAAAGTAGCAGTTATGGATACCGTAGATAAAAGAGCTACAGACCCGTGGCTGGAGAATCTGGACAAGGCTTTGGACGGACGCAGTGTGGACTATCTTGTGATTTCCCACCTGGAGCCGGATCACGCTTCCAACATTCAGCGTCTGGCAGAAAAGTATCCGGAAATGAAGCTGGTAGGAAATGCAAAAATTTTCTCTATGCTGCCGCAGTTCTTTGATTTTGATTTTTCTGAGAGAAAAGTAGTGGTAAAAGAAGGCGATACGTTAAGTCTGGGAAGCCATACCCTGCAGTTCTTTATGGCGCCTATGGTACACTGGCCGGAAGTTATGGTGGAATATGAGCAGTCCGAAAAGATTCTTTTCTCTGCAGACGGCTTTGGAAAGTTTGGCGCATTGGACGAAGAAGAGGACTGGACAGACGAAGCCAGAAGATATTTTATCAATATTGTAGGAAAATACGGTGTGCAGGTACAGAACTTATTAAAGAAAGCGGCAACTTTGGATATTCAGACTATCTGCCCGCTGCACGGACCGATTTTAAAAGAAAATCTGGGATTTTATATTGACAAATATCTGACTTGGAGCAGCTATGAACCGGAAGAAGACGGTGTTGTCATTGCGTATGCTTCTATTCACGGAAATACGGCAAAGGCAGCAGAAAAAATGGCTGAAATCCTGACCGATAAGGGGGAAAAGGCAGTAAGACTGTTTGATTTATCAAGAGATGATATGTCAGAAGCTGTTTCCTGCGCATTCCGTTATGACAAGCTGGTGGTTATGGCACCGACTTATGACGGTGCACTTTTCCCTGCCATGGAAGATTTCCTGTACCATCTGAAGGTGAAAACTTACAGAAAGAGAAAAGTGGGAATCGTGGAAAACGGTTCCTGGGCGCCTATGGCTGGTAAACTGATGAGAGCTTATTTGGAAGAGATGAAGGATATGGAAATCTGTGAGCCGGTTGTTTCGGTGAAATCTGTTATGAAGGAAGCAGATGTTCAGAATATGGAAACGCTGGCAGATGCACTTCTTGCTTAGTCACTGCCGGGGATATACAAAAGACAGGAGGGCTTTGTTATGAAGTGTCCGTTTTGCAATCAGGAGAATACAAGAGTCATTGATTCCAGGCCTGTGCCGGATAATAATTCCATCCGCAGACGGCGTCAGTGTGATGAATGTGGAAAGCGTTTCACTACTTATGAAAAGATTGAAACCATTCCGCTTACGGTTATCAAGAAAGACCAGAGCAGAGAGCAGTATGACCGTATGAAAATACAGGACGGCATTATGCGGGCCTGCTATAAGAGACCCATTTCCGTCAAAACCATTGAAAATCTTATGGACGAAATTGAGACAGAGATTTTCAACAAAGAGGAAAAAGAAGTTCCAAGCACACTGATTGGGGAAATTGTTATGGACAAACTCAAAGAATTGGATGCGGTGGCTTATGTTCGTTTTGCGTCTGTGTACAGGGAGTTTAAGGATATTGACACCTTTATGGATGAACTGAAAAAAATGATGAAATAGAATTTTGTGCAAAAGTCCGTAAATACTGGGATGTCCCAGCATTTGCGGACTTTTAACATTTTGCTTATTGTTCTCCCAATTTGAAACAGCTTGTCTGGCAGAAAAGCAAATTCTCTGTGTACCCCAAAAGATACTTGCATTTTCCCCTTACCATGTATAAAATAACCTTGACAATTACATAATGAGAGAACTGATATGTAAAAAGGAGATAGTCATGAAAAAAGTAAAAAGAATACTCATGTTGCTTTTGGTGATGACCCTTACTATTGTACTTGGCGGCTGCCAGGACGAAAAGGATGGGAACAAAGAATCTCAAAAAGACAGCAGTTCTCAGGAAACACAGGGAGAACCGACTATGGGCGGTTCTATAGTAGTAGGGATTCCTCAGGATTTGGAGGATAGTCTTGACCCACACAAATCGGTAGCGGCAGGAACGAAAGAAGTCCTATTCAACATTTATGAAGGTTTGGTAAAACCTGATGAACAGGGAAATTACACAGACGCAGTTGCGCAGTCCCATGAAATTTCAGAAGACGGAAAGGTGTATACCTTTGCTTTGAGACAGAATGTGAAATTTCACGACGGAACTACAGTGACCGCAGAAGATGTAAAATATTCGATTGAACGCTGCGCCGGTATCAGTGAGGGAACAACTCCGCTGGTAGCGGCGTTTTCTAATGTGGAGAAGGTAGAAATACCGGATGCACAGACGGTTGCCATTACATTAAAAGAGCCGGATACAGAATTTTTGGCTTATCTGACAGTGGCGATTGTTCCGCAACATGCAGCGGATTTGGACAAAAATCCGGTGGGAACAGGTCCGTTCCGGTATGTATCACGCTCTCCTCAGGAAAATATTGTAATAGAGAAATTTACAGATTACTGGGACAGCGAGCACCAGGCTTATCTGGACAAGGTAACCTTTAAAATTGCCGGAGACAGCAATGCCATTGTAACTGGATTAAAGAGCGGTTCCATAGATATGTATCCCAGAATCAATTCCACTCAGTCGGCTCAGCTTGCAGAGGATGAAGATTTGACCATTTATGAGGGAGGCATGAACCTGATTCAGGCGCTGTATTTGAACAATAAGGAAAAACCCTTTGATGATGTGAAGGTGCGTCAGGCTCTGTGCTATGCAGTCAACCGTCAGGAAGTGCTGGACATGATGGCAGACGGCAAAGGAACCATTATCGGCAGCAGTATGTTTCCTGCTTTTGAAAAGTACTATATGCCGGAATTGGCAGATAAATATCCGCAGGATATTGAGAAGGCAAAGCAGCTTTTAAAAGAGGCGGGTTATCCCGACGGATTTGAGATGACCATTACAGTACCAAACAACTATCAGCAGCATATTGACACGGCTCAGGTGCTGGCAGAGCAGTTAAAGCAGGTGGGCATTGACGCGCAGATTCAGCTGATAGAATGGGACAGCTGGCTCAGTGATGTGTATGCAGACCGAAAATTCCAGTCTACGGTTGTGGGAATTGACGCAGCTTATTTAAGCGGCAGAGCTCTTTTAGAGCGTTTTACCTCACAGGCAGGAACCAATTTTATCAATTACAGTAATCCGGAGTACGACAAGCTGTATGAGCAGGTGAAGAAGAGTACCAATGAGCAGGAACAAATAGAGCTGTATAAGAAAATGGAGACACTGTTAAGCGATGATGCAGCCAATGTCTATATTCAGGACATGGCGTCAGAAGTGGTACTGCGAAAGGACTACGGCGGCTATGTATTCTATCCGCTGTATGTGCTGGATATGGCAAAAATTTATAAAATCAAATAAGAATTAGAAAGAACAGGAGAAAAGGAGAAAGACAGAATATGAAATATGTGATTAAAAAAACAGGAACTCTCATTATAACGTTGTTGATTGTCTCATTCTTGTCTTTTTTTGCTTTCTCTGTAATTCCGGGAGACGCGGCAAGGTCAAAGCTGGGGACAGAAGCCACAGAGGAACAGGTAGAGGCCCTGCAAAAGGAAATGGGGCTGGATAAACCCATAGTGGTGCAGTATGGTATCTGGCTGAAAAATTTTGTGACAGGAGACATGGGAGAGTCCTACAGCTATTCCATGCCCGTGGCCCAGATGCTGAAGGAAAAAATTCCGGTGACCATAGCCATTACTCTGATGGCGTTTCTCATGATTCTGGCGCTGTCTGTGCCTTTGGGAATTTTTACGGCACAGCACGAGGGCGGCTGGCTGGACAGGATACTGATGGTTTTGAATCAGGTGGTCATGTCGGTGCCGGGATTTTTGCTGGGAATTGTTATCACCTATGTTTTCGGACTGGTGTTGAAGTGGTTTACACCCGGGGCTTATGTGGCGGCTTCGGAAGATTTTGCAGGGTTTCTGGGGTATCTCATAGCCCCCTGCGTGGCCATAGCCCTGCCCAGGTGTGCCATGGGTGTGAAAATGCTGCGAAGTTCTGTCATTTCTCAGATGGAAGCGGACTATGTGCGGACAGCTCTGGCCAGAGGAAATACGAAAAACAGAGTGATGTATCATCATGTTTTAAAAAATGCCCTGATTCCGGTGCTGACCTTCTGGGGCATGACCATTGCGGATATCATTGCAAACAGTATGATTATCGAGCAGGTTTTCACGATTCCGGGAATGGGAAGTTTGCTGATTTCCTCCATTTCCAATCGGGACTATCCGGTAGTACTGGGCATTATTGTACTGATTGCGGCTTTGGTGGTTGTGATTAACTTTATTGTGGATTTGCTGTACAGCAGGATTGACCCGCGTATCAGAATCCGGGAGTAAGGGGTGGAAAGATGAAGAAAAAACAGAAAAATTACAATTTGATTCTGGGGATTTTCATTGCCCTTTTTATGCTGCTGTTTCTTTTGGCGGGACTTTTTTATACGCCTTACGACCCGGACGCCATGAATGGGGCGACCAAGTTTGCAGCTCCCGGTGCAGAGCACCTGTTTGGGTGCGACCACTTCGGAAGGGATATATTAAGCCGGGTGATGAAAGGAACAGGAACAACTTTTTTTGTAGCAGTGTCCACAGTCGTGTTGGGCGGCGGAATCGGAATTCTGGTGGGAGCTTTTACCGGGTATTTCGGCGGCTGGGTAGATGAAGTGCTCATGCGGTTTAACGACGTGGTTTTTTCCTTTCCCCATATTCTGCTGGCTCTGGTGTTCATCGGAGTTTTGGGACCGGGTAAATACAATGTGATACTGGCACTTTCTGTTGTCTTTATTCCCAGCTTTGCCAGAATTACCAGAGGTGAATTTCTGGCTCAGAAGGAAATGGATTATGTGAAAAGCGCCCGTCTTATGGGGGTTTCCCATCTGCGGATTATGTTTGTGCACATTTTTCCAAATACACTGCCGTCCGTGCTTTCCATGGCTGCCATTGGTTTTAACAATGCGGTGCTGGCAGAGGCGGGTATGAGTTATCTGGGAATCGGTGTACAGCCTCCGGATGCCTCTCTTGGAAGAATGTTGTCAGAATCCCAGACGTATCTTATGAGCGCTCCATGGTGCGCCATTTTTCCGGGGCTTTGTATTTTGCTGCTGGCTCTTGGATTTTCTCTTTTAAGTGATGGACTTTTAAAGAAAGGCGGGAAATAATATGAGCTTGTTGGAAATCAGACATCTGCAGCTGAAATTTTACGATACACAGCCCCCTCTGGAGGTGGTAAAAGATATTTCTTTTGCCATGAAGGAGGGAGAAATACTGGGCATTGTAGGAGAATCCGGTTCCGGGAAAACCCAGACCGCCCTGTCGGTTCTGGGACTGCTGAAAAAGCATGAGGAAATTTCTGCGGGCGAAATTCTCTTTGAGGGGAAAAATCTGGCAGAGTTTTCTCAAAAGGAACTGGAAGCTGTCCGGGGAAAAGATATCAGCATGATTTTCCAGGAGCCCATGACGTCTTTAAATCCTGTACTGCCTGTGGGGCAGCAGGTGGAAGAGGGCCTCAGGCTGCATACTTCCTATACAAAAGAGGAATGTAAAAAACGAGCCCTGGACATGCTGCGAGAGGTAGAATTAGCCGAAGTGGAGAATATTTACAACCGTTATCCCCATCAGCTTTCCGGAGGAATGAGACAGAGAATTATGATTGCAGCAGCCCTGGTGACAGAACCCAAACTTCTCATTGCAGACGAACCCACTACGGCATTGGATGTGACCATACAGAGCCAGATTTTGAAACTGCTAAAGAAAATCAATGAAAAACATCACACAGGAATTTTGTTTATATCCCATGATTTGGGTGTGATACGGCGGCTCTGTGACCGGGTGATTGTCATGAATCAGGGAAAAATTGTAGAAATGGGAACCGTGGAGGAGATTTTTCAAGAGCCCCGGCAGGAATATACGAAAAAGCTGTTGGCCGCTGTTCCCACACGGGGAGAATCTCTGCGAAGAAGAAAAGGCGGTGAAGCACAGTGAAAAAGGTACTGGAAGTCAAACAGGTGTCTGTTTCTTATAAGGAAAGCAAAAGCCGGAAAGAAGTGTTAAAAGACATCAGCTTTGAAGTACGGGAAAACGAAATTCTGGGACTGGTAGGAGAGAGCGGCTGTGGGAAATCCACACTGTCTAAGGCAATTTTGGGATTTGTAAAGACAGACGAGGGAGAGATTGTACATCATACAGAACGTCCCCAGATGATTTTTCAGGACCCTTTTTCTTCTCTGAATCCCAGTAAAAGAGTGGAATGGATTTTAGAAGAGCCTCTTCGTATGCAGAAAATACCAAAGGAACAGCGGAAGCAGAAGGTGCTTGCCATGGGAGAAAAGGTAGGGCTTACAACAGAGCAGCTTAGGCGCTATCCACGGGAGTTAAGCGGAGGACAGAGGCAGCGGGTGAGTATTGCTGCCGCGCTGATACAGGGAGCAAAATTTATTATTGCAGATGAGCCGGTATCTGCTCTTGATGTGACTATACAGAAGCAGATTATGGAACTTATGGTGCATCTGCAGGAGGAAATGGGACTGTCCATTCTGTTTATATCCCATGATTTGAACGTGATTTATCAGATGTGTGACCGGGTGATGGTCATGAAGGACGGAAAAATAGAAGAACAGCAGGATACGGAAGACTTATTTGCTCATCCGAAATCTTCCTACACGAAGCTGTTGTTGTAGGGACTGCCCCAGTAAAACGAGGCTGCCCCATGAAATTGCAAGCAGGAATGGATAAAGATTCTTGGTATGCACTTCATGGGGCAGTCTCTGTTTTTACAGTTACAGCAGAAGCTCTATGAGATTTTCGTAGATATCCTGGCTTTTCTCTTTCCAGTTGAGACATACGGCAGAAGCGGCTTCTTCCGTGGGGACGGCAATGGTTAAGTCTACCATGGGGAAGTCTCTTTTTTTCAAACGGCAGCGTACCTGCCAGCCCCCTTCTTCGCCCTTGTAATAATCGGCAATGGCAGACAGTTCTTCCCGCATCTGTATAATGTTTTCCTGAAAGAAAGCAGAAATATCGGCCTTGATACCATCGGAAATCTGGTCTCCGAAGTAGGAGAGGGTCTGTTCTCCCTGCTCGGTAATCTGGAAGTAAGAGGAATTTCGTATGGTTTTTGCCTCTATGAGATTGGAGTCAATGAGTTCCGAAATAGCCTGCTGTAAGTGGAAGTAATTGGTGTATCCTTTGTCCAGCACAAAGCCGGAAATCTGGGCATTGGTCAGGGGAAAGTCCACCTTTTCCAGCATATACAGAATAATCAGTTTATAGAGTGTAAGAGGTTCCGACATTTTTTAATCCTCCTTATATTGTTTTCCCTGATAGGAATTTCTGATTTTACATTCCCGGTGCAGGGTGTTCAGCACAGTCCTTTTTGCGCTGCTCCATAAAGGCGCCAGCAGCAGGTCTTTGGGACCGTCTCCGGTGAGCCGGTGAATGACAATTTCCGGTGAGAGGTGTTCCAGACAGTCTATGAGCAAATCCAGATACTCTTCCATGGAATACACCTGAAATTTCCCTGCCAGATAATCGTCAGCCAAATCTGTGCCCCTAAGCACATGCAGAAGCTGCAGCTTAATTCCCTGGATGTCCATGCGGTTTAAATAGTTCATGGTAGCCAGGATATCGCTCTGTGTTTCATGGGGAAGTCCTAAAATAGTGTGTACGATGACTTCCAGGTTTCGTTCTCTTAAGTTTTTTACAGCTGTATCAAAGCAGGATAAAGGGTAGCCTCTCCGGATGTAGCGGGCTGTTTTCTCGTGAATGGTCTGCAGTCCAAGCTCTACCCACACAGGTTTTATGCGGTTCAGTTCTTCTAAGAGGTTCAGGACATCTTCTCCCAGACAATCCGGACGCGTTCCGATAGAGAGTGCCACTACGTCTGGATGGGAAATGGCTTCTGTATAGACGCTCCGAAGGTATTCCACCGGGGCATAAGTATTGGTGTATGCCTGAAAATAGGCAATAAAGCTGTCTGCGTTTCTCTTTGCCCGAATACTTTTCGTCTGCTTTTCTATCTGCTGGGTGATGGTATCTCTCCGGTCCCCTGCAAAGTCCCCGGAACCGCCAGCACTGCAGAAAATACAGCCGCGGCTGCCCAGAGTGCCGTCCCGGTTGGGGCAGGTCATGCCGCCGTTTAGGGCTACCTTATATACCTTGCCGTGAAAGCGTTCTTTTAGCATAGAATCAAAAGAGTGGTATGGTTTTCCGTTCCAGTTTTTCATTTGCCAGCCTTTCTTCTTACGTTTTCTATATCTATCATACCATTGTGGAAAATCTTTTACAAGTGTGAGAAAATTCAGGATTGTTTTTACTGAGGGGATATATTAAAATGTATAAAACACAGAACAGGAGAAACACTATGCAAATCAATCGAGAAGACATGCTTTTGCTTACCAGGCGCATGACTCCAAAGCGCACGTCCATTACCAGAATCGCCGGGTGTTATGTTGACAGCGAAGGCTTTATAGACGGAACTTTTAATACAGATTTTTTGAAACTTTCTCCAAGCGACAAGGAGAAAAATCTGGCGCTTGCAAAGGCAATTCCTTTTGCAAAGACCAACGAAGGACTAAAGAGAGAAAAATTTTCCGAGAAAGAAATGGGAAAAGAGGGATTATGGCAGCTTCTTTGGGCTATTCGGGACTGCGGACTGAAAAACGACGCTCTGCTGGACCTTTTCTATGAGCGTGTCATAGAGCTGTGCCAATTACCTTACGACTATGCCATTTACCTCTTTCATGACCGCTATGACATTCCGGCTAAGGCCGCGGACCATGAAAGATTGGGAGAATCTGAGCAGACCTTTGAACATCTTATCTGCGCCGTCTGCCCTGTGTCCGGCGATTACGAGCCGGGGAAACCGGTAGGAGGATTTTTGTTCCCGGCCTTTGAGGACGGGGGATGTCTGCTGGAATATATGGATATTTACCGTGCGGATTGACAAATCCTTTCTTTCCGTGGTATGGTGGTCTGGAACAAATATGTGAAAACGGACAAAGCGGGAATGAACGATATGAAAAACCAGAACAATAGAACAAAAGAGAAAAATATATGGAAAAAAGGGACTGTCATCGGACTGCTTTGCGTGCTTTTTGTACAGATGCTGGCAGGCTGTCAGCTTCCGGGAAGTGAGGCAGAGCCGGTGGAAAAGGGGATGCTCAAAGTGGGCATGCATCTGGAAATTCCCTCTATGTGTTATCTGTCGGAAGATACGAATAAGCCGGAGGGATTTGATGTGGAACTGGCAGGCAAGCTGGCGGAAAAAATGGGATTGGAATTGGAAATTGTAGACACCTCAGAGGAAAATCTGCTGAAATCACTGGACGCAGATTTGTATGATTGTGTAATTTCCTCTGTGGGACTTTCAGACTGGAATGAAACCCATTACTCCCACACCTCTCCCTATGCGGACATTTCTTCCGTGAAGGAAAAAACAGGACAGGATACCGAATATACAGAACTTGCGGTGTTTACAAAAAAAGGAAATCCTATGACAAAGAAGCTGGAAGAAAATCTTCAGGAATTAAAGAAAGACGGAACCTTAAAAGAACTTTCCCAGAAATATTTTGAGAAAGATATTACTGTGGCAGCACAGACAAAAGAATAGAGAAAATTTTGTCTTTTCAAGAGGAGAATCATGGAAATATGCCCTATGATTCTCCTGTTTTTTTGTATAAAATTACGACGGATTTTTTCAAAAAACAACTTGATTTTTTGCAGGAGGAATGGTAGCATGAAGATATAGTTTAATGACTAAACTAAGTAAGGAGGTTTCAGTGCGTGATGAATATTTTGAAGGTTACAGACCCGGCCTTTCAAGCGTATGGCAAAGTAGTGGAGGGCATGGATGTATCTGAACTTCTCACAGCTTTAAAGGAAGTTCCACAGCCGGATGATGTGATTTATGTGGCATCGGACAGCAAGCTGGAGGCATGCGGCTGCTGTGAAGAGATTGGCAATAGTCTGTTTGGAGGAATGCCCATACAGATTGGGTACTGCAGCGGCAGCAATTATCTGCTGAATGCAGTGGAGTATCACAGAGACTCTGAAGTGAATGTGGCTCTTACCGATTTGATTCTGATTCTGGGAAAAGAACAGGACATTGAAGAGGATTTTACATACGACACTTCTAAGATGGAGGCCTTTTTCATACCTGCGGGAACTGTGGTGGAAGTCTATGCCACAACACTGCACTATGCGCCGTGCAATGCCCATGAAAACAAGTTCTGCACTGCCGTTGTGCTGCCAAAAGGAACCAATACAGAAGCACCGAAAACCACGGGAAATACACCTGAGGATAAGTTGCTTTTTGCAAGAAACAAATGGCTCATTGCCCATAAAGAGGCAAACATTGAGGGTGCTTTTGAAGGCTTAAAGGGCGAAAATTTATCTATAAAATAAGAGAGAATATGACAAGAATCAGGAGGAAAATACTATGAATTTATCAAATATGCCAGAATTAAAATTAGGAATCGTGGCAGTAAGCCGTGACTGTTTCCCAATGTCTTTATCTGAAAACAGAAGAAAAGCAGTTGTGGAAGCATATAAGAAAAACTTTGGCGGAGAAATCTACGAATGTCCTGTTGTTGTGGAAAGCGAAACCGATATGATGAAGGCTTCTAAGGATTTAAGAGAGGCAGGCTGCAACGCACAGGTAGTTTACCTTGGAAACTTCGGACCGGAAACAGAAGAAACCATGCTGGTAAAAGCATTCCACGGTCCGTCCATGGTAGTTGCAGCAGCAGAAGAAGGCAACCTGGTGCAGGGCAGAGGCGACGCTTACTGCGGTATGTTAAATGCAAGCTACAACTTAAAACTGCGTAACTTAAAAGCATACATTCCGGAATATCCGGTTGGAACTGCTGAAGAAGTAGCAGAAATGATTCATGAATTTGCACCGGTTGCAAGAGCATTAGTTGCGGTAAGAAACTTAAAAATCATCAGCTTTGGTCCTCGTCCGACCAACTTTCTGGCCTGCAATGCGCCTATTAAGAGATTATATGATTTAGGTGTGGAAATCGAAGAAAACTCAGAGTTAGACTTATTTGAAGCATTCAACAAACATGCAGATGACCCGCGTATTCCTGACGTAGTAAAAGAAATGGAAGCAGAGCTTGGTGAAGGCAACATGAAACCGGAAATTCTGCCAAAACTGGCACAGTACGAAATCACTCTTTTAGACTGGGTGGAAGCACACAAAGGCTGCAGAAAATATGTGACACTGACAACCAAATGCTGGCCTGCTTTCCAGACACAGTTTGGCTTTGTTCCATGTTATGTAAATAGCCGTCTGACAGACAGAGGCATTCCGGTTTCCTGCGAAGTAGATATCTGGGGAACTTTAAGCGAATATATCGGTACAGTTATCAGCCAGGATACCGTTACTCTGCTGGATATTAACAATACCGTTCCGGCATATATTTACGATGATGAAATCAAAGGAAAATACAACTATACACAGAAAGATACGTTTATGGGCTTCCACTGCGGAAATACAGCAGCAAGCAAGCTGACAGCATGTTCTATGAAATATCAGATGATTATGGCCAGAACTCTGCCGGAAGAAGTAACACAGGGAACTCTGGAAGGAGATATCATTCCGGGCGACATTACCTTCTATCGTCTCCAGAGCACTGCAGACTGCAAACTTCGCGCTTACATTGCACAGGGTGAGGTTCTGCCTGTAGCAACACAGAGCTTTGGCGGTATCGGTATCTTTGCAATTCCAGAAATGGGACGTTTCTACCGTCATGTACTGGTAGAGAAAAATTATCCGCACCACGGAGCCGTTGCTTTCGGACACTTTGGAAAAGCCCTGTATGAAGTATTCAAATACCTGGGTGTAGAGGTGGAAGAAATCAATTACAATCAGCCGAAGGGAACACTGTATCCGACAGAAAACCCATTTGCATAAAAGGAGAAAAGCATGTTATATATTGGTGTTGATTTAGGAACCTCTGCAGTCAAACTGCTTTTGATGGACGCAGAGGGCAAGATTCAGAAAATTGTTTCCAGAGAATATCCGCTGTCTTTCCCGCACCCCGGCTGGTCCGAACAGAATCCGGAGGACTGGTGGAAGCAGAGTCTTGAGGGAATCAAAGAACTGACAGCAGAGTGCGACAAGAGCCAGGTGGCAGGTATCAGTTTTGGCGGCCAGATGCATGGTCTGGTGATTCTGGATGAAAAGGACGAAGTCATTCGTCCTGCCATCCTCTGGAATGATGGAAGAACCGGAAAAGAAACCGACTATTTGAATCAGGTGATTGGGAAAGAAAAACTGTCCGAGTATACGGCAAACATTGCCTTTGCAGGCTTTACCGCACCGAAAATTCTCTGGGTAAAAGAGCATGAACCTGAAAACTTTCAGAAAATCAAAAAAATCATGCTGCCAAAGGATTATCTGGCGTATAAACTGTCTGGGGTACACTGCAGCGATATGTCCGATGCCTCCGGCATGCTGCTTCTGGATGTGAAGAACCGCTGCTGGTCTAAGGAAATGCTGGATATCTGCGGTATTTCAGAAGAACAGATGCCAGAGCTTTTTGAAAGCTATGAAACCGTAGGCACTCTGAAACCGGAACTGGCAGAGGAACTGGGAATTCCCGCTTCCTGTAAAATCGTGGCAGGGGCCGGAGACAATGCCGCTGCTGCTGTGGGAACAGGAACCGTAGGAGACGGAAGATGCAATATTTCTCTGGGAACCAGCGGAACGATCTTTATTTCCAGCAAGGAGTTTGGCGTAGACCCATACAATGCCCTTCATGCTTTTGCACACGCAGATGGGAACTATCATCTCATGGGCTGTATGTTAAGCGCGGCTTCCTGCAATAAATGGTGGATGGATGAAATTATCGGTACTGCGGACTATGCAGGAGAACAGGCAAAGATTACAAAGTTGGGAGAGAACAAGGTATTTTTCCTGCCGTATCTTATGGGCGAGCGTTCTCCTCACAACAATCCCAATGCCAGGGGAACCTTTATCGGACTTACTATGGACAGTACCAGAGCCGATATGACACAGGCCGTTTTAGAGGGCGTGGCTTTTGCTATCCGGGATTCCTTTGAAGTGGCAAAATCGCTGGGAATTCAGATTGAGAGAACTAAAATCTGCGGCGGCGGGGCAAAGAGTCCGTTGTGGAAAAAGATGATTGCAAACATTCTGAATGTAAAAGTGGATGTCATTGAGTCCGAGGAAGGCCCGGCTCTTGGGGGCGCTATGCTGGCGGCTGTGGCAAACGGAGAGTATACCTCCGTGGAGGAAGCGGCAGAGAAGATTGTAAAAGTCATTGACACCGTGGAACCGGAGCCGGAACTGGCTGCTAAATATGAAGAAAAATATCGGAAATTTGCAAAAATTTATCCGACTGTAAAAGAATTATTTGGAGAAATTATTTAATATACCTGAGACACAAGGGAAAGGACTGCGGAAGTACTGCTTCTGCGGTTCTTTTGTGTTATACTGAACGAAAAAACAGAAAGGAATGATACAAAGTGCGAGATATTTTAGATGTACACACCCATACACTTGCCAGCGGACATGCGTACAACACCATGCGGGAAATGGCAAAGGCAGCTTCTGAGAAGGGACTGGAAATTCTGGGGATTACCGAACACGCAGTGTCCATGCCGGGAACCTGCGGTGCCTTTTATTTTGAAAATCTGAAAATGGTGGAGAGAAGTATGTACGGTGTGGAACTGCTGTTGGGGGCAGAGGTAAACATTATGGATTATGAGGGCCGCGTGGACATGGAAGACAGCACCATGAAGAAAATGGACATGGTGATAGCCAGCCTTCACATTCCCTGTATCAAACCGGGAACCAGAGAAGAAAACACACAGGCCTGCCTGGAAGTCATGAAAAATCCCTATGTCAATATCATAGGACATCCCGATGACGGCAGATATCCCATAGATTATCTGGCCCTGGTGCAGGCAGCGAAGGAGTATGGCGTCCTTTTAGAAGTCAATAACAATTCTCTGGACCCCAGATGTACCCGGCAGGGCGGTGAGGAAAACATCAGAACTATGCTGAAATACTGCCGGGAATATGAAGTGCCCGTGGTAGCAAACAGTGACGCCCATACAGATACTCTGGTAGGTTTTCATAAATATGCATTTGAAATTTTCCGGGATATGAAGTTTCCGGAAGAACTGATTGTAAACAGAAGCGGGGCAGAATTAAAGAAGTATGTTAACAAATACAGGAATTTATAAAATTTTTAGAAAAATTCCTAAAAATATGCCTTTGGATTCTTTACTTTAAAAATTTACTGTGCTAATATATATGTGAGTGATGAAAGGTATAACTGGTAAAGTGCTAATGCACAAAAGGAAGCATGGCACAGCCCTTGGCAGAGGCCTTTCAGGGGTGCATACTACAAATGTAAGGAGAACATGGATTATGAGTAAGAAAATTCATACAGAGGCAGTTGATTCTTTGTTTGACGCTGTTCTGAGTTTAAAGAACAAAGAAGAATGTTATTTATTTTTTGAAGATGTGTGTACAGTAAATGAAATTTTATCTTTATCCCAGCGTTTCGAAGTGGCAAAAATGTTGAAGGAAAAGAGAACTTATCTGGAAATTTCTGAGAAAACAGGTGCATCCACAGCTACCATCAGCCGTGTCAACAGAAGCCTGAACTATGGAAATGACGGATATGATATGGTATTTGAGCGAATTGAAGACGGAAAATAAAATATTCGTGGTACAGTACAAAAAACGGTAGCAGAAATTTCTGTTACCGTTTTTTTGACTTTTCATCAGAAGCAGGCGTCATCTGGTCAATGAGATTTTCGATGACCTGCTTTTTTACATAAACATCAAAACTTAACATGCAGATAAATGCAAATTTCTGTAAAAATTCCTGTTCTGTGGTATCTGCATCCGGAAAGGAAGTTCCGGCCTTCCGGAATTTTCTGGTAATATCTTTTACCAGAGGTTCAATCTGTTCCAGCTCCAGATTCATGATTTCTTCATAGACTTCTGTAAGCTTCAGACTTCCCTCGCCGGGGAAAAACTGTTCTGCCACAGGACCAAGAAGCACCTGAATATCACTGATGGACATAATATTTTTAAAATAATAAATAAATGTCAGCATCAGAATGTGTTCTTTGGAATATTTTTTCTTCACAGGCGGCGGCAGGAGATGGTTCTTGGCATAATTGTTAATCATGGTCTTGGTCAGAACCTTGTCCTCGGGATGACGTTTGGAGGAAGAGAGATGTTCTTCCATGAAAGTAGTCACCTGATCCATATATAAATGAATGCCGGGAATCTCTTCCAGCTTGATGTAATCAATGCGGGAGATACTGGCGAGAATACTGTTTAAAATGTCTTTTGTGTCTATTGTCATATGTTATCACCTCTACTCCTCATTATATAGTTTTTAAAACTATTTGTAAAGAGGGAAATCCGGTGCTCAACAATTTCTATACCATGATTTCAAGTGGTTATTATTCTGTATTTGCGCTTTGTTAATCTTTTAAAATAGCAAAATAAGTAAAAAAATCAAGCATTTAAAGCAATTTTAGTCTACTTTTTTCGAAAAGAAGTCATTATAATAAAAGCGCAAATTGTGTAAGAAGACATGAGGAGGAACATCATGAAACTATGTTTACAGGCAGGAGAGGTGAAACAGATTGGAGATTATTTTTCTGTTTCTACGAACAGTGTAGAAATCCGTATTCTGTTTTTGACAGATTCTATTTTAAGAATCCGCGCAGGCTTTGATGGGGAGTTTGCAGAGGAATCTTACAGTCTTGTAATGACAGCCTGGGAAGACCGGATGGATGTGTTCATGAAGAAATACCGGACACGGGTACAGCCGGCAAAAGCAGAATTAACAGATGGTGAAGAAAAAGCAATCCTGCAGGGAAAACTGCTGCGTGTAGAGGTGGAGAAAAATCCATTCCGTATCTGCGTATACGATAGGGATAACACGTTGCTGCATGCCGATATTGTAGACCTTGCTTATATGGAAGACAGCAATCACCGGAGAATTCATACCAGCGAAATTTCTGAGGATGACTGTTTTTACGGATTCGGAGAAAAGAGCGGAGTGTTCAACAAGGCTCAGAAGTTCATGGGAATGAGCCCCAAGGATGCAATGGGATATGACCCAAAGGAAACAGATTCTCTTTATAAACACATTCCGTTTTACATTAAACTGAATCGGAAACATCAGAAGGCCGTGGGTTATTTTTACCACAATACGTATGAATGTGATTTTGATATGGGAAAAGAAAAGAGCAATTACTGGAAGCGCCACAGCCGTTACCGTACAGACGGAGGGGATATTGATTTGTTTCTGATTGCAGGTCCGGCTGTCCGGGACGTGGTAGAGCGTTATACAGACCTGACCGGGAAATCTGCTATGCTTCCTGTCTATGCTCTGGGATATCTGGGATCTTCTATGTATTATCCCGAACTGGAAGCAGACTGCGATGACGCTATTTTGGAATTTATTGATACAACCAGAGAAGAGGGAATTCCTGCAGACGGATTTCAGTTATCTTCCGGATACTGTGCCATTGAAACACAGGAGGGGATCAAACGCTGCGTATTTACCTGGAATAAGAAACGGTTTAAAGAGCCAAAAGAGTTTTTCAGCCAGATGAAGGAGCGAGGAATCTGTGTTTCTCCCAATGTGAAGCCGGGAATTCTTCTGGTACATCCAATGCTGGAAGAGATGAAAGAAAAGGGCATGTTTGTCAAAGACAGTGAAACGGATGAGCCGGGAATCGGAACCTGGTGGGGCGGAAAGGGAATGTTTGTGGATTTCACTAAGGCTTCTACCAGAGAAGAGTGGAAAGAGCTTCTGAAAGAAAATGTTCTGGACTATGGTACCAATTCTGTATGGAATGATAACTGTGAGTACGACAGTATGGTAGACAAGGATTGCCGCTGTTCCTTTGAAGGAAAAGGCGGAACGATTGGACAGCTTAAAGCAGTGATGTCCAATATTATGTGTCATGTGACAGATGAGGCCATTCAGGAAACGTTTGGAAACCAGAGACCTTACATTGTCTGCCGTTCCGGACACAGTGGGATTCAGAAATATGCACAGACCTGGGCCGGAGACAATCTGACTTGCTGGGATTCGTTAAAATACAATATTGCCACCATTCTGGGCATGAGTCTGTCCGGTGTGGCAAACCAGGGATGTGATATCGGAGGATTTTACGGACCAGCGCCAGAGGCGGAACTGCTGGTAAGGTGGATTCAGAATGGAATTTTCCAGCCAAGATTTTCCATTCATTCTACAAATATTGACAATACGGTGACAGAACCGTGGATGTACAGTGGCTGCAAAGAGGAAATCCGCCAAGCCATTGAATTTCGGTATCAGATGATTCCGTATCTGTATTCTCTCATGGAACGTGCCCATGAAACTGGACTTCCTATTATGGAGCCCATGTGCAGTGCTTTCCAGCATGACAGCAAGTGTTACGATGAGGGTGTGGACTTTATGTTCGGAGACTCTCTGTTGGTAGCAAATGTGGTGGAAAAAGGTGCAAAGACCAGAAAAGTATATCTTCCGGAAGGTGAAATCTTCTATGATTTCTATAACAGAACCCAATATCAGGGCGGACAGACAGTAGAACTTCCGGTAGAACTGGGAAGCATTCCGCTGTTTATCAGAAGCGGAGCTATTATTCCTATGGCAGCGCATCAATTGAACAACCTTATGCAGCAGAAAGTAACTGCAATCCGGATGATATGTGAAGCAGGCCGGGACGGAGCCTTTACTCTGTATGAAGATGACGGCGCTACAATGGAATATACAAAAGGGGCATACCTGAAAACCCGGATTACTATGCAGGCCGGCGAGCAGACAGCGCTGTCGTTTGTTCATGAAGGTTCCTACGAAACTGCGGTGGAAGATATGTACATTGATATGATTCACCGGGAAAAAGCGCCTTACTGGGTGCAGGTGGACGGACAGGAAGTACCGCATTTCCTGCATAGGAGAAAATTTGAAGAGGCAGAGTTTGGATGGTACTACAGCCAGAGTCTGAAATCAGTTCAGATTAAATATAAAAATCCAAAGAAGGATTACAAAGTAGTCGTGTCTTTTGAACAATTCGATATGATTGGAATGTAAAAAAGAAAATGGAGGTTTGCTATGAGCACAACGAAAAAGAATGTAAAACCGTTTGGAATACGGGATAAAGTGGGCTATATGTTTGGTGATTTCGGAAATGACCTTACTTTCGTATTGTCCTCTATGATGTTGTTAAAGTTTTATACGGATATTATGGGTGTTTCTGCCGCTATCGTCGGAATGATGATGATGGGAGCCAGATTTGTGGATGCGGTGACGGATATCACCATGGGACAGATTGTAGACAGAAGCAGACCTACAGCAAAAGGAAAATTTGCGCCATGGCTTAAGCGCATGTGCGGTCCAGTGGCAGTGGCATCAGTGCTTTTGTATGCTACCTGGTTCCAGGACATGCCTATGGCTTTTAAGGTGTTCTGGATGTTCTTTTCTTATCTGCTGTGGGGAAGTGTCTGCTATACAGGAATTAACATTCCTTATGGTTCTATGGCTTCCGCAATTTCCGAAAAACCGGAAGACAGAACGTCTCTCTCTAATTGGAGAACCATTGGTGCAACACTTGGAAACATTGCCATTGGTGTAATTCTGCCATTGTTTGTATACTATACAGACAGTGAAGGAAAGCAGTGGCTTTCCGGAACAAGAATGAGCATTGCAGCCGTAATTTGTTCGGTTCTGGCCGTAATCTGTTATCTGCTGTGCTACAATCTGGTTACAGAACGTGTGAAAATTGAACAGAAAACAGAGAAATTTTCTGTGATGTTCCTGGTAAACAGCCTGATTCAAAATAAAGCATTAATCGGAATTGCCGTTACTTCTTTATTCCTGATTCTGGCACAGATTTCTCTTGGAAACATGGGAGCTTATCTGTATCCAAACTATTTTAGAAATATTGCAATTCTTTCCGTGATTTCTCTGATTGGACATATGATTACACTGGCTATGTCTCCATTCATTGAAACTTTTGCAAAGAAAATCGGAAAGAAAGAAATTGCCATTGTAGCTTCTGTTTTGGGAGCGGTTCCCATGCTGGTAGCCTTTGTTTTGCACACAAAAAATGTCATTGTGTGGATGGTGTGCTACTGTATTACCTGGGTAGGTGTATCTATGTTCATTCTGATTTGCTGGGCAATGATTACCGATGTTATCGATGATACAGAAGTGAAAACAGGAAGCCGTTCTGACGGAACTGTATATTCTATTTACTCTTTCTGCAGAAAACTGGGCCAGGCTTTGTCTTCCGGTTTGACAGGGGTACTGCTGTCTATGGTTGGATACTCTACGGCTACCGCTTTTGACACACCGGTTGTCAATGGAATCTATAACATTACCTGCCTGGTTCCAGGTATTGCTTTTGTACTGATGTTCTTATCTCTGGTATTTTTATATCCATTGAATAAGAAAAAGGTAGAGGAAAATGCAAAGAAACTTTTGGAAAAAAGATAAGGTGGAATGGCCATGTTTTTGAACTGTCAATATTATAGTACCGCATTGCAGCACAATACGCAGATTCAAGTGATTATCCCCACACCTGAGGGACAGGAACAGATTACCGGAGAAGAAACAAAGAAGCGGTATGATTATAAAAAAGGACTTCCGGTAGTCTATCTGCTGCATGGAGCCTATGGTGACTGCAGCAGCTGGGTACGCTTCAGCAATATTGAACGATATGCTCAGTCTCATCAGATAGTTGCGGTGATGGCTTCTGTGGAAAACAGTTTTTACCAGAATATGTATCATGGAAATCCTTATTTTACCTATATTACAGAGGAGCTTCCTGCATTTGTCACAGCTCTGTTTCCGGTTTCTGAAAAGCGGGAGGATACTTTTGTTGCCGGATTTTCCATGGGCGGCTATGGCGCTTGGTATGTGGGGCTGTCCTGCCCGGAGCGCTACAGTAAGATTGCCGGGATGTCTGCTGCCATGGATATTGCAGAACTGGGAAAACAGTGCCGGGATGGAAAGGTAGAGGGCCCCTTTGCCTGGGAAAATATTTTTGACAATCCGGAGCAGCTTGCGGGTACAGAGAAAGATATTTTTGAACTGTATCGGCGCTGCCAGGAAAACGGAGTGATTCCGGAGTTGTATCAGGCATGCGGAACAAAAGATTTTCTGTATGAAATGAACCTGGACGCAAAACGGCGTTTGGAAAAGATGGGGGCAAAGCTTACCTGGTCAGAAACCGAAGGGGCTATGCACAACTGGGATTACTGGGATAAAGAGATTCAGAAAATACTGGATTGGATGATGAACAAAACTTGTATTTAGTAGAAAAAAGCGCCTGCCGGATATGGTGAGGCGCTTTTTTCTGCCGTTGCATTTATTTCGCGTAATTGTCAAAATACCCCTGAATGTAAATAATCGGAGTTCCCTTATCTCCGGAGCCGGAGGTCAGGTCTGCAAGAGAACCCAAAAGGTCGGTCAGACGTCTCGGAGTGGTTCCCTGTGTCACCATGGTACCCTTTAAGCTGGCAGCTTTCTCATCTTTTTCTGTAATATAATTCTTAATGGCATCTTTTAATTCTACGCCGGATAATTGAGCAAAATCGTTGTCAGCCAGATATTTCAGTTTCACTTCGTTTGGTGTTCCTTCCAGTCCATTGGTGTAAGCCGGAGAAACTACCGGGTCAGCAAGTTCCCAGATTTTTCCAACCGGGTCTTTAAACGCGCCGTCACCGTAAACCATCACTTCCACGTTTTTGCCTGTTTTTTCCAGCATGGATTTGTGAATAGCAGAGACTACTTCTTCACATTTAATCGGGAAGAGTTTTACCGTATCTTCTGTGGCTTTGTTGGAACCCAGAAGACCGTAGGCGTCATTGTAGCCGCTGCCGTTTATGCTCTTTGTCATAATGTCGTCTAAAGAATAAACTTTCTCTGCACCGTTGGCTTTTAAGATTCGTTTTGTTCTCTGGCGTGTGTGGATATCGCAGGCCAGTACGCTTTTAGTATAAGAGAGGATAGCCTTTGGATTATTTGCAAAAATGATTTCCACTTCTGCACCGGCTTCCTGAATCAGCTGTTTGTAATATTCTACATAGTCCACGCCTGTGAAAACGTGTTTTTCGTATCCGAATAATGCTCTGTAAGTTTCCTCTGTGAGCACATCAGACCAGGGATTAATATTTTTCTCATCCAAAAGGTCCAGGTCTACCAGATGATTACCCACTTCGTCAGAAGGATAGCTGAGCATGAGTACGATTTTTTTGCAGCCCATGGCGATTCCTTTTAAACAGATAGAGAAGCGGTTGCGGCTTAAAATGGGGAAAATCACGCCTACGGTATCATCGCCGAATTTTTCTTTTACGTCTGCAGCAATGTCCTTTACACCAGCATAGTTTCCCTGTGCTCTGGCTACAACAGCCTCTGTTACAGCAATGACATCTTTGTCGCAAATTTCAAAGTTTTCGCTTTCGGAAGCTTTCAGCACGCAGTCTACTACGATTTCGGAAAGATTGTCACCTTTGCGGATAATCGGGGCTCTGACACCTCTTGAAATGGTTCCAACCATGCGTTCTTTCTTTTCCATATTTATATACCTCCATTGGTTTTTCACAAAATTATGGGCAGAAAAATCCTGCCTATTTCATAATACGTTGAAATTCGTCTGTATGCAAGGGAAACCTGTGTTTTTGCAAAAAAATCCCGATTTCTGCCGAAAAAAAGTTTTTGCCCTGGGGAGAATCCCCCCAGGGGGCTTGTTTGCAGAGGTGAAATTTGATAAAATGACTCCAAAAAACAGCCTATTTGGAGATAAAGGACAGATTAAAATGGAAAAAAACAAAGTATTTTGCCTGGGAAATTTTCAGGCAGAACCGGGAGAGAAAAAAAGCGGTTATCTTTTCGTGGGAAACGGAGAATTTGAACTGCCTGTGACTATTTTGAACGGAGAAAAACGGGGGAAAACCGTGTTGATTACAGCCGGTGTTCATGCAGCGGAATATGTGGGAATCCAGTCAGCTATGGAGCTGGCAGAGCATTTACATCCGGAAAAGATTGCCGGTACGGTTGTCATTGTAAAGGTGGTAAACCGCCAGGCGTTTGAAATGCGCAGCGGCAGCGAAGGGTTTGAAGACGGGGTGAATTTAAACAGGGTATTTCCTGGAAAAGAAACGGGCAGCCAAATGGAGCGGCTGGCCTATGCCATTGAAAAGGAACTGTTTCCGGGAGTGGATTTTTATATTGATTTGCACAGCGGTGACAGCTATGAGCAGCTGACACCTTATATATATTACGCAGGTGTAGCAGAGCCCCGGGTGGTAGAGGCAGCCAGAGAGATGGCGCAGCAGGCAGATGTGCCCTATATGGTGCGTTCCTGTGTGGCAGGCGGCGGCTGCTATAATTATGCGGCGCAGCTTGGGATTCCGTCGGTTTTGATTGAACGGGGACAGATGGGAGCATGGACAGAGGAAGAAGCGCATTCTACCAGACGGGATGTGAGAAATATCTTGTGTCATCTGGGCGTGTATCTGGGACAAAAGGATTACAGAAATTATTATCCCCTGGAGGTGACAGACGTCAGCTATCAGGCGGCAAACCAAAATGGTATCTGGTATCCTTATAAAAGTCCGGGGGATATGATACGGCAGGGAGAAGTCCTGGGCGTGGTCAAGGATTATGAGGGAACTGTGCTGGAAGTGTGCAGGGCGGAATATGACGGTGTGGTCTTGTATCAGACAGGCAGTCTGCAGGTAAAAGAGAGCGGCCCTATGATTGCCTATGGAAAGATTTCCAGAGAGGCGGATAACCGGAAGAAAAAAATTGCAGGATACTGGACAAAGCGCAGTACCAGTTTTCAGGAACAGAGACGTGCGGAACTGCACAGCAGTCTGGCGGACCGGTGGTTAAAGGAAATCGGGAAATACCTGCCCAAGAAAAAACTGAAAATTCTGGATGTGGGCTGCGGCTCAGGCTTCTTTACCATTTTACTGGCACAGCAGGGGCATGAAGTGCTTGGGGTGGATTTGACTCCGGATATGATAGAGAGGTCAAAAGAACTGGCAGAGGAAGAGGGAGCAGACTGTATCTTCCAGGTTATGGATGCGGAAAATCTCACCTTTGCGGATGAAACTTTTGATGTGGTTATTTCCAGAAATCTGACCTGGACGCTGCCGGATGCCAACAGAGCCTACCGGGAATGGCTGCGGGTGCTGAAAAAGGGAGGTTGTCTGCTGAATTTTGACGCCAACTACGGGGCAAGCGATTGTGCAGATACGTCTCATTTGCCCCAAAATCACGCACACAATAAGCTGGGAGAGGAGCTTTTGCAGGAATGTGAAGAAATTAAGAGACAGCTTCCTATCAGTTCTTATCAGCGGCCTGCCTGGGATGTGGGAGTCCTTGGAAATCTGGGAACTGTAGAACTGTTTTTAGATTTTAGTGTCAGCAAAAGAATTTATATGGAAAAGGATGAATTTTATAATCCGGACCCGCTTTTTGTCATTAGTGCCAGAAAAGGAGAATGAAATGAAAAAATATATCCTTAAGCGCCTGCTGCAGTTGATTCCCATTCTGCTGGTGATTACCTTTCTCTCTTTTGGCATGATGCGTCTGGCAGGAAGCGACGCAGTATTGCAGAAAATGGAAAATACGGGAATGATAGTTTCTCAGGAGGTCATGGACAAAGCGCGGGCGGAACTGGGGCTGGATAAGCCCTTTCTGACACAGTATTTTGTATGGCTGGGAAATCTGCTTCACGGAGACATGGGAACCAGTTATATATCCGGGAAAGCAGTTTTTCCTGCTTTTATCTCTAAACTTCCGGCAACTTTGCTGCTTACAGTGGTTTCCATTGCCCTTACCATTATCATTTCCATTCCTTTGGGGGTTCTGGCTGCTGTGAAACAGAACCGGTTTACAGACTATCTTATCCGGGCTGCCAGTTTTTTGGGAAACAGTATGCCTAATTTTTTTGTAGCGCTGCTCTTGATGTATTTTTTTGCTATTCGTGTAAAGATATTTCCGGTTATTGCTTCGGAAGTCAGTATGGAAAGCGTGGCGCTTCCCAGCCTCACCCTTGCCATTGCCATGTCTGCAAAGTATCTCCGGCAGGTACGGGCCACAGTTTTGGATGAGCTGAGTAAGGATTATGTGGTTGGTGCAAAGGCCAGGGGGGTCCGTTTTTCTGTGACACTCTACAAAAGTGTGCTAAAAGCCTGTCTGGTGACCATTATTACGCTGCTTACCCTCTCTATTGGAAGTTTGTTAGGCGGCACGGCCATTGTAGAATCTATCTTTTTGTGGGATGGAGTAGGAAAACTGGCAGTAGACGCCATTAATATGAGAGATTACCCCATGATTCAGGCCTATGTTATGTGGATGGCAATTATTTATGTCTGTGTGAATCTCATAACGGATCTTTCTTACCGTGTTCTGGACCCAAGAATTCGTTTAGGGGGTGAAAAGGCATGAGTCAAGAGAAAAAAATGCCGTCTTTGCGGAAGCAGAAAATCAGAAAGAATCATACAAAAACCAGGCTGGTTGTTTTTTTGATTCTTGCCGCAGGATTGCTGCTGACTGCTGTTTTTGCACAGCAGATTTGCCCTTATGACCCCAATGCCCAGGATACCAGCATTTCGCTTCAGCCTCCCAGCGCGGCACATCCGGCAGGAACAGACCGCTTCGGACGGGATATGTTTTCACGTATTTTGGTAGGTCTTCAGACCAGTGTGCTGGCTACCCTTTCTCTGGTGGTTATAATTACCCTGGTGGGAACCGTACTGGGGGTTTTGTGCGGGTATTATGAGGGGGTTCTGGACTCTGTGGTAATGCGGATTTCAGATGTATGTCTGGCGTTTCCGGGGCTGGTCTTTGCCTTAGCAATCGCAGCCCTGTTAAATGGGGGATTGCATAATGCGGTACTGGCCTTGGCGGTGATCAGCTGGCCTAAATATGCCAGAATTGCCAGAAGTCAGACTTTGGCACAGAAAAGTACAAATTATATTGCTGCTGCAAAACTGGCAGGAAGCAGTTCCCGGCAGATTATAGTAAAACATATTCTTCCTAACTGTGCAGGACCGATTTTGGTTACCGCTATGCTGGATATTGGAACTATGCTGATGGAGCTGGCAGGACTGTCTTTTCTGGGACTTGGAGCACAGCCGCCTACCGCGGAACTGGGAAATATGATGAGCGGCGGAAGAAGCATGCTGCAGACGTATCCGTGGGTCATTCTGGGGCCGGGAATTGCGATTTTTATCGTGGTCGTTATTTTTAATCTTTTAGGCGATACAGTGAGGGATTATTTAGATCCCCGCAACAGCCGCAGAAAATAAAAAAACGTCTTGTGAAAGGAAGGAAAACACATGGGAAAAATGAAAAAAATATCGGCACTATTGATGGCCGTCTGTCTGGGAGCAGGACTTCTGCCAGGCTGTGCCTCCGGGGGAGAGAAAAAAGCAGATGACGAAAAAGCAAAAGATACGGGAAAAAAGACTTTTGTATTCGGAGATACTACGTTTAACCCTGAAAACGAAGAACCTGATGTAAATCCTCATAATACCTATTCCGGCTGGGCCTGTATCCGGTATGGTATCGGTGAAACTCTTTTTAAGTATTCCGATACCATGGAAATCCAGCCCTGGCTGGCAAAGAGTTATGAAAATATAGATGAACTGACCTGGAAAATCACTCTGCAGGACAATGTGAAGTTTACCAGCGGCAGAGCCATGGACGGTGAAGCAGTAAAAGAATGTCTGGAAGATTTGGTAAAAGTACATGAGCGTGCAAAAGGGGACTTAATGATTGATACCATTACAGCAGAGGGGCAAACAGTTACCATAAAAACAACAGAACCCAAACCTACCTTATTAAATTACCTCAGCGACCCCTATGGCTGTATTGTAGACGTATCCGCAGGAGTGACAGAAGACGGTATTGTGGCAGGCACAGGCCCATACAAAGCAGAATCTCTGGTGTCAGGGGAAGAACTGAAACTGGTAAAAAATGAAGACTACTGGGACGGCGAGCCGGGATATGATGAAATTACCGTACGCACTATTTCAGACGGGGACACCCTGACCATGGCGCTGCAGTCCGGTGAGATTGACGCTGCTTACGGTATGCCGTATGCCAGCTATCCTCTGTTTGAAAACGAGGAGTATACGTTCTCAAGCTGTGCGACCAGCCGTGCTTTTTTTGTTCATATGAACTTTGAAAGTCCGGTGATTCAGGATTCGGCTGTGCGGAAAGCCATTGCCATGGGGATTGACAAAGAGGGATTTGTAGATACTTTGCTGGATGGAAATGGCTACCCTGCTGTGGGAGCGTATCCGGATAACTTTACGTTTGGAGGAGATGCAGTTACAGCAGAAACATATGATACAGAGGGGGCAAAAAAAGTCCTGGAAGAGGCTGGCTGGATAGACTCTGACGGAGACGGCATTCGTGAAAAGGACGGACAGGAGTTAGAAATCCGCTGGCTGACGTACCCAAGCCGTCAGGAGCTTCCTCTGCTCGCAGAATCTGCACAGGCTACTTTGAAAGAAATCGGTATGGATGTGAAGATTAACAGTACTGCAGACCATAACAGCATACGGACGAATGCTTCTGCCTGGGATGTGTATGCCAGCGCCATGGTAACGGCGCCTACCGGAGATCCGGAATATTTCTTTACCACACACTGTCTGGACAGTTCGGCGGTAAACAACGGACATTACCACAGTGATAAACTGGAGCAGTTAGAAAAGGAAATGGCAAAAACTTTTGATACAGAACGCAGAAGTGAGTTGGCAGTGGAAATGCAGCAGACGATTTTGGATGATAATGCCTTTGTATTCTGCTCGCATCTGAAGATGAGCATGATTAGCAAGGCCAGTGTTACCGGACTGACTGCGCACCCCTGTGATTTTTATGAAATTACGGTAGATTTGGCACCTGCATCATGAGACGATTTCTATTGGAAGGAGAAGGGCGTATGAAAGAAATATTGACCTATCAGTCTGTAGAAATCTGTTTCAACGGCACGGCTGTGATACGAGATACCAGTTTTACCCTTCATGAGGGAGAAATTCTGGGTATTGTAGGCGAATCCGGCAGTGGGAAGAGTACTCTTTTAAAAGCGGCAATGGGACTTCTGGGAAACGACGGAATGGTAACCAGGGGTGATATCTGGTTTCAGGAAAAGGATATTCCGGATTTGCCTGAAAAAGAACTGCGGCAGATTCGGGGTGAAAAAATCGGCATGATTTTTCAGGATGCAGGCGCCTCTCTGTGTCCTATCCGGACCATTGGAGAGCAGATTTATGAGAGTATTTCCGCACATAGAAAAATCACCAGGGCAGAGGCCAAAGGGAAGGCATTGGATTTATTTGAAAAGCTCTATTTTAAAGACGGCGAGAGGATTTGGAACAGCTATCCTTTTGAACTGTCGGGAGGAATGAACCAGAGAGTTGGTATTGTTCTTGCTATGCTTATGCAGCCGCCGGTACTTTTGGCAGATGAGCCAACCAGCGCCCTGGATGTGGCTGTTCAGCGGCAGGTGGTACAGGAAATACTGCGGCTGAGAGAACTTTTTGGCACAGCCGTGATACTGGTAACCCATGATATCGGGGTGGTGTCTGCGCTGGCAGATACCATACTGGTTTTAAAAGATGGACAGGTGGCAGAATATGGCTCTGCCCGGCAGATTCTGCAGTATCCGGAAAAGGAATACACACAGAGACTGCTGGCAGCAGTACCAAAATTGCGGAGGGCATAGATGAAACCGGTTTTAGAAACAAAAGAATTGACTAAAATATTTGCCGCAGAGGGAAAGTCTGATTTTACAGCTGTTGACCATGTGAATTTTCAGCTGTATCCGGGAGAAATCCTGGGGATTGTAGGGGCGTCGGGAAGCGGCAAAAGCACGCTGGTAAGGGCTGTGTCCCGCCTGACAGATGTGACGGAGGGCAGTATCTTTCTGGACGGACAGGATATTACGAGAATAAAAGGAAAGGCTCTGCGCCAGTGTTATAAGAAACTCCAGATGGTATTTCAGACTCCCGTTACTTCTTTTGACCCAAGAAGAACCTTAGGGGACGGAATCGGAGAAAGTCTGCGAAACAGCGGAACTTCTAAAGCAGAGGCTAAAAAAGAGGTTTTACGCCTGCTTTCCCAGTGCGGACTTTCAGAGGAATTTTATGGACGATATCCCCACGAAGTCAGCGGCGGTCAATGTCAGAGAGCAGCCATTGCCAGAGCTCTGGCCGTACAGCCCAAGATCGTGATTTGTGATGAGGCAACCAGTTCGCTGGACGTGACTGTACAGCAGCAAATCCTGGAACTTTTGAAAAAATTAAAGGAAGAGAGGAATCTTTCCTACCTGTTTATATGCCATAATCTGGCTTTGGTGCAGATGTTTTGTGACCGTGTGCTGGTCATGAAGGACGGAAAAATCGTGGAAGAGGGCACTCCGGATGAAGTGATTATGCAGCCAAAAGAAGCGTATACGAAGCTGTTAGTGGAATCGGTGCTGTAAAGCAGAAAAATATTCAAATTCAGAAAGGGCTGTGCTATAATAAATTCATGCTTTTATATAGGGAGTATGCTTACTTGCTAAAGGGAGAAAACATCATATGTATCGCATTTTTATAGTAGAAGATGATAGCGGTATCGCCGGTGCCATACAAAAACAGACGGAAAGCTGGGGAATGGAGGCAAGGTGCACCGAGGATTTTCATGACATCATGGCGGAATTTGCCGCCTGGAGGCCTCAGTTGGTGCTGATGGATATTTCACTGCCTTTTTTCAATGGCTATTACTGGTGTCAGAAAATCAGGGAGGTGTCTAAAGTGCCGGTGATTTTTATTTCCTCGGCTTCCGATAACCTGAATATTGTTATGGCGCTGCAGGCCGGAGCGGATGATTTTATTGCAAAGCCCTTTGATTTTTCCGTACTCATGGCAAAGATACAGGCGGTTCTGAGAAGAACTTATGATTACGGAACCCAGGTATCTGTTCTGGAGCACAGAGGGGCGCTTTTATCCAAGGAAGACGCCCTTTTGCATTACGAAGGAAGAAAAATTGATTTGACGAAAAATGAATACCGGATTCTTCTCACGCTTATGGAGCAGAAGGGGAAAATCGTCAGCAGGGAAAGGCTGATGGAAAAATTGTGGGAAAATGACAGTTTTGTAGATGAAAATACCCTGAGCGTCAATGTGAACCGCCTGCGTAAAAAACTGGAAAAAGAGGGACTGACGGGATTTATTACAACAAAAGTAGGCATGGGATATTTGATAGAATCGGCGGTGACCACATCATGAGAGAGTTGGGAAGCTATTTGAAACATCATGGGAGAGTGCTGTTCTTTTACGGTATTTGTTCCGGCATTTTTATTCTGTTCTTCTTTCTGTATCAGATACCTGTGGAGGCGGCGCTTTACAGTGCAGCAGTCTGCGGCGCGCTGGGGGTGCTGCTTGTATTTCCCCACTTTCTCGCATTTCGGAAAAAACGCAGAGAATTGCAGAGTCTTTACAGGCAGCAGGAGTTTTCCGTAAACAATCTGCCAGAGCCTGAGGGAATTCTGGAGAGGGACTATCAGGAACTGATGGAAGAATGGAACAGACGATACAGAAGCATGGAAGAAGAGCATAGCAGAAAATACAGGGATATGATGGAATATTATACCCTCTGGGTACACCAGATAAAGACGCCCATTGCTTCTATGTACCTGAATCTGGAAAATGAGGATACTGCCCTTTCCAGAGCCATAAAAGGAGATTTAATGAGGATTGAGCAGTATGTAGACATGGTATTGTGTTATCTCAGACTGGACAGCGAGGATACGGATTATATGTTTCAGGAATATGGGATGGACGGAATTGTCAGACAGGCGCTGCACAGATTTTCGTCTTCTTTCATCAATGGGAAAATCCGTCTGGAATATCAGCCTGTAAAGAGCAGGGTACTGACAGATGAAAAGTGGCTGTTGTTTGTTATTGAGCAGGTTTTGTCCAATGCGCTGAAGTATACAAAATCCGGGGGCCGGATATGGATTGAGGAGGCAGAGCCGGGGATTCTCTGTATCGGGGATACGGGAATTGGTATTGCACCAGAGGATTTGCCCAGGATTTTTGAAAAGGGATATACCGGATACAACGGCAGATGTCAGAAAAAAGCCAGTGGAATCGGGCTGTATCTTTGCAGCCGTATTTGTAACCGCCTGGGGCACAGAATTTGGGTATCCTCCGCAGTAGGAGCGGGAACCCGGGTGTATCTGGATGTGAGAAAGGCCCATTTGGAAATCGAATGACAGAGCGTCTTACAAAAATGTAAGAAGAACACAGGGAAATGTAAGCCAAAGCTATGGCAGGACATTTCCCTGTTTTGCTACAATAAGACGGTAAAAGAGAGGACAAAAGCAAGGAGGACAAAATAAATATGGTAATTTTGGAAGTGAAAAATCTGAAAAAAACCTATACCACCAGATTCGGAGGCAATCAGGTACAGGCATTGAAAAATGTGAATTTCACCATAGAAGAGGGAGAATATACAGCCATTATGGGAGAGTCCGGATCCGGAAAAACCACGCTTTTAAATATTCTGGCAGCGCTGGACAGACCCACAGGCGGAACTGTGCTTCTGGACGGAAGGGATATTTCCAGAATAAAAGAAGCAGATTTGTCTGTGTTCCGAAGAAATCATCTGGGCTTTGTATTTCAGGAATTTAATCTTCTGGACACCTTTTCAATCCGGGATAATATTTATCTGCCGCTGGTGCTGGGAGGAAAGCATTACAGACAAATGGAGGTGCTTTTAGAACCTTTGGCCGCAAAGCTGGGAATTAAAGAAATATTAGACAAATACCCTTACGAGATTTCGGGGGGACAGAAGCAGAGAGCCGCTGTAGCCAGAGCGCTGATTACCAGTCCGAGGCTGATTCTGGCAGATGAACCAACCGGGGCTCTGGATTCCAAGGCAACAGACGAACTTTTACGGCTTTTTGGAACGGTAAACCAGGAGGGGCAGACGATTTTAATGGTAACCCATTCGGTTAAAGCTGCAAGTCATGCCCAGAGGGTGCTGTTTATTAAGGATGGAGAGGTGTTCCATCAGCTTTACCGAGGAAACGATACCAATCAGCAGATGTACGAGAAGATTTCCAGCACCCTGACCATGCTGGCATCAGGAGGTGAGGCGCAGTGAAAAGAGGATTTTATTTCAGAATTGCCTGGACAGGGATAAAGAACAATAAAAAGATTTATCTTCCCTATATTCTGGCTTCTGTGGGCATGATTCTCATGTTTTACATCATTGTATTTTTATCCAGCAGTCCCACAGTCAGGGAAATGCAGGGCGGAAATACCATGCAGGGGGTACTTGGCTTTGGGGTTTTCATTATGGCAGGGTTTGCGCTGATTTTTCTGTTTTATACCAATTCCTTTCTTATGCGAAGGAGAAAGCGGGAGTTTGGTATGTATCATGTGCTGGGGATGGGGAAGAAAAACCTGGCAAAGGTTATGGTTTGGGAAGGTGTACAGGTGACGGTGATTTCCCTGCTGGGCGGTCTTTTAGGGGGGATTTTGTTTTCAAAGGCAGCAGAACTTGTCATGATTTCCATGCTGGAGGGGAAAGCAGGTTATGCGTTCACGATAAGCACAGAAGCATTGCTGTGGACTCTGAAAGTCTTTGGCAGCATTTTTCTGCTGATTTTAATAAAATCTCTGCTGCAGATTTTTTTCTCAAAACCCATTGAATTGCTCCGAAGTGAAGCTGTGGGAGAGAAACCGCCGAAAGCCAACTGGCTGGAAGGGATTCTGGGTGTTGTGATACTGGCAGCTGCTTACTATCTTGCGGTATCCATTGAAGAACCTATGGCGGCTATATTCTGGTTTTTCGTGGCGGTGGCTATGGTAATTGTCAGCACCTATATTCTCTTTCGGACAGGTTCGGTGCTGCTTTGCAAGGTGCTGAAGAAAAATAAGAACTATTATTATAAATCGGGACATTTTGTTTCCATATCCTCTATGATGTACCGCATGAAGAGAAACGGTTATGGTCTGGCATCCATTTGTATCCTTTCTACTATGGTGCTGGTTATGGTGTCAGCAGTCTCCTGTATGTTTATTGGTTCGGAAGACCAGCTGCGTACCCGTTATCCCAGAAATATTGTAATCGATACGTATTCGGAGAATCAGGAAGTAATCGATATGGTACACCATCTGGCGGCAGAGACCTTAGAGGAACAGAAAAAACAAGCTGAAAATGTGCTTCATTATCGTTTTACAGTGGCAGCAGGTTATGAAGAGGGAAAGACAATCAGTCTGGACCCGGGAAAAATAGAAAAATTTGCTATGTCTACAGGGGAAAATATCCGGCAGCTTTTTGTAGTGCCTTTGGAAGATTACAATCGTATTATGGGGGCAGATGAAACGCTGCAGGAGGATGAAGTCCTGGTTTATCAGACAAAATCATCCTACAAGTATGATGAAATCGCTTTTGACGATGGCACAAAGTGGAAGGTGAAGAAAAAACTCAGTGAATTTGTGGATAACGGCGTGGATTCCATGCAGATTATGCCTTCTGTTTTTATTTTTGTAAAGGATATGGATACTGTAAGTCAGGTGTGCAGCAAATGGAAAGAGCTGCAGGGAGAATCCCTGGTGAAAATGCACGATTATTACGGATTTGATTTGCAGGGAAGTGATGAGGAAAAAATTGCCGTAGCAAACAGTTTAAGGGAAAAAAGAGACGGACTTCTGCAGCAAGGTTATGAAAGAATAGACATAGAGGACAGCGCGTCAGAGCGGGCAGATTTTTACGCCATGTACAGTGGTATGTTTGTTCTGGGAATTTTATTGGGCTGTGTCTTTATTCTGGGTATGGTACTGATTATGTACTACAAGCAGGTAACAGAAGGCTATGAAGACCGGAAACGTTTTGAAATTATGCAGAAGGTGGGCATGACCAAACGGGAAATCCGAAAAAGCATCAATTCCCAGGTACTCACCGTATTTTTCCTGCCGCTTCTGGCAGCAGGAGTGCATACGGCCTTTGCTTTTCCTATGATGCGGAAGATTCTGCTGCTTTTAGGAGTGACAAACACCGGATTGCTGATAGGCGTTATGGCGGGCTGTTATCTTTTGTTTTCACTTTTCTATATTCTCATGTATGTGATAACTTCAAAGTCTTATTACGGTATTGTCAGCAGCCGTGATTAAACGGATTGGTACTGCTTTCGTTTTTCACTGGGTGAAACGCCGGTAATACTTTTGAAA
The DNA here is from genome assembly GCF_038739805.1 of Blautia acetica. Taxonomy (NCBI): domain Bacteria; kingdom Bacillati; phylum Bacillota; class Clostridia; order Lachnospirales; family Lachnospiraceae; genus Blautia; species Blautia acetica. The sequence goes on from NZ_JBBEWO010000008.1 coordinate 124,922, forward strand.
ATCCGGTTAAAATGGGTCAGATTGGAAAAACCTGTTTCTTTGCTGATACGGGTAATGTTGTAATCCGTTTCCAAAAGCATACGCTGGGCGTGAAGCACCCGTGTCATGTTGAGGTATTGAATGATGGTTTTTCCGGTGACTTTCTTAAATTCCCTGCACAGGTGGTAGGGGCTGACATAGAGCATGTCAGCCAGGGCAGAGACAGAAATTTCTTCGGCATAATGCTCGTGAATGTAATTGACCGCCTGTGCAGGTCTTGTTCTGGGTGTGCTTTCCACAGGGGTGTAATCGGCCCGGAGAATGGTCAGCAGAAGCTGATTTAACAGATTTTCCAGATATTCTTTCTGGAAAAGTCCCTCCTCTTTGTCCAGCTCAGTATGAAGCATGGACAGGAGGAGATGAATCATAGATTTCTTAATTTTCTTTAAAGAGAATACTCTGGCGGTTTCCAGCAGGTAGCTGCGGACTTCGGGGTAGACTATCATATCCGGTGTGAAATACAGGACAATACGTTTAAAAGGCACGTTTTTGTCCCCGTAGGAATGGTGCATCACATTGGGAGGGAAGATGATAAATTCGTGAGCGGTCAGATGATACAGCTCGCCCTCTATCATGTGGTGCCGTTCCCCGGATTCTAAATAATACAATTCAAAAAATTCATGAAAGTGGGATTGACACATATTGTCATTCACACCTTCGGCATATCCATAAGCAACTTTTTCTCCATGTGACATGAGAATCGCGGCGGTGTCCAGCATAAGAATCTCCTTTGGCTTTTTGGTACAGAATAGCATAGGGGAGTCCGAATGGCAAGAGGAAAAAGGGAAAATTAGAGCAAGATAAGTAAAAAAACAGGGGATTTCAAGCGGATTTTGTCTATGATTTTCAGGAGGATTTTCTTATAATGTGGCCATAGAAAGCGAAAAGGAGAGAAGCAATGAAAGTATGTTTAAGGGCGGAGAGTGTAAGACAGGAAGACAATTATGTTTCTGTCAGGACAAACTGCGTGGAAATCAGGGTGTATTTTCTGACTGATTCTATTGTGCGAATCCGGGCCGGATTTGACGGAGATTTTGCAGAGGAATCTTACAGTCTGGTGATGACAGGCTGGGAAGACCGCATGGACGGATTTTTAGAAGGCAGACGAAAGAGAGTGCAGATGGCCGAGGCTGTTCTGGAGGACGGAGAAGAGAAAGCTGTTATCCGCGGGAAAGAACTGCGGGTGGAAGTAGAAAAGGAACCGTTCCGTATCTGTGTGTATGATATAGAGAATACCCTTTTACATGCAGACATTGTGGATTTGGCTTACATGGAGGACAGCAATCACCGCCGGATTCATACCAGCGAGATTACGCCGCAGGATTGTTTCTATGGATTCGGAGAAAAGAGCGGAGAATTTAATAAAGCGCAGAAATTTATGAATATGAGTCCTAAGGATGCTATGGGATACAATCCAAAAGAGACAGATTCCCTTTATAAGCACATTCCTTTTTACATTAAGCTGAACCGCGAACATAAAAAGGCTGTGGGATATTTTTACCACAATACTTATGAGTGCGATTTTGACATGGGAAAAGAAAAGAGCAATTACTGGAAAATGCACAGCCGCTACCGGGCAGACGGAGGTGACATTGACTTATTCCTCATTGCAGGACCGTCTATGCGCCAGGTAGTGGAAAGATATACGGATTTAACCGGAAAATCTGCCATGCTGCCCCGGTATGCCCTGGGTTATCTGGGTTCTTCCATGTACTATCCGGAATTGGAAAAAGACTGCGACGATGCGATTCTGGAATTCATTGATACCACAAAAGAAGAGCTGATTCCGGTAGACGGTTTCCAGCTTTCTTCCGGATGTGGACTTTAGTCTGTTTCGCCCATTGGAGTTTTTCGTTGATCCGAAAAATGGAGATGGGCGAAACAATAATCCACCCGCTATGCGGGTGCGCGTCGATTGTTATACAAAAAAATTA
>NZ_JBBEWO010000009.1:0-116985 GCF_038739805.1 Blautia acetica
TGGGGGCAGCTGTAAATGTGGTGCAGTTAGCAGACTTCAGTGCGCCTTCCGGGCGCAAGCAGGTAATATCCCCTTATAGGGGGAGAACATGCCACCCGCTAAGCGGGTGGTCATGACTGAAAAAATCCCTTGACAAATCTTACTTAATAACATATAATTCCTACTAAGTTAATAGGAATATAAAACATGAAATCACAATATAAGGAGGAATCAGTTATGGCAAAGAAGATTTATAAAGGTGTACAGGAATTAATCGGCGGAACTCCGCTTCTGGAAGTGACCAACATTGAAAAGGAAGAGGGATTAAAAGCAACCGTTCTGGTGAAGCTGGAATACCTGAATCCTGCAGGAAGCGTAAAGGACAGAATTGCAAAAAATATGATAGAAGATGCGGAAGCCAAAGGGCTTTTGAAGCCGGGGGCAACCATTATTGAACCGACTTCCGGAAACACGGGGATTGGTCTGGCCTCTCTTGCAGCATCCAAAGGCTATAAGCTGATTCTTACCATGCCGGAAACCATGAGTGTGGAGAGAAGAAATATTCTCAAAGCATACGGAGCAGAGATTGTACTGACAGAAGGAACCAAAGGCATGACAGGCGCTATTGCCAAAGCAAAGGAATTAAATCAGGAAATTCAGGGCAGCTTCCTCACAGGGCAGTTTGATAATCCGGCAAATCCGGCAGCGCACATTGCCACTACAGGACCGGAAATCTGGAATGACACAGAGGGAGAAGTGGATATTTTCGTAGCAGGTGTGGGAACCGGCGGAACCGTAACAGGTGTAGGTGAATATCTGAAAGAAAAGAAACCGGAAGTGAAGATCGTGGCTGTAGAGCCGTCTGATTCACCGGTGCTTTCCAAAGGAACCCCAGGTCCTCACAAAATTCAGGGAATCGGTGCGGGATTCGTACCTCAGGTATTAAATACAAAGATTTACGATGAAGTGATAACCGCCACTGCGGAAGATTCTTTTGCAGCAGCAAAATTCTTTGCACACAAGGAAGGAATTCTGGTAGGTATTTCCTCCGGAGCTGCTCTGCACACAGCTATTGAGCTGGCAAAGCGTCCGGAAAATGAAGGAAAAACCATTGTGGCACTTCTGCCGGACAGCGGAGACAGATATTACTCCACCCCGCTGTTTGAATCTTAAATCTTATTTAGATAGAGAATAAAAGTGCGTCATAAGTAGGATAAGGCAGGTTTTCATCCGGGATTTTGGCTTCCACGGCGTCTGCGGTCTGACGGAGTTTGTCCATGGACACCAGGAGCGTGCTGCGGCAGTAGTCCGCGGCCTTCTGCATGGAAGCAAAACCGGAGACAGTCTGAATTTCCTTATCCAGAGCTTTCACACCGGAGGAAATGCTTTCATAAGCAGAAGTCAGTTTGCCAACCAGTGCGGCGGCTTCTGCAGTGGAAGCTTCCGGTATAAAGTTTTTCACAGCCATAGCCTTGTCTGCCTCCTGGGCTGCATAGTCGGAAAGGGCAGGCAGGAAATCTTTGGTCAGCATTTCTTTTAAAGTTTTCGCTTCGATTTCTACTGTTTTCACATAGTTTTCCAACAGAATTTCATATCTGGAGAAAATTTCTTCCCGGGTAAAGATTTTGTGTTCTGTAAAGAGCCGGATATTTTTTTCTTCAATAAAGGCAGGGAGGCAGTCCGGTGTGGAAACCAGATTGTAAAGTCCCCGTTTTTTCGCTTCTTCCACCCATTCTTCGGTATAGCCGTTTCCGTTGAAAATAACTTTTTTGTGCTTTTTGATGGCGCGTTTAATCAGTTCATGTACGGCATGCTCCATATCTTCCGGAGCCGTGCCTTTTAATTCTTCATAAAACTGAGCCAGGGCTTCTGCCACAGCAGTGTTCAGTACAATATTCGGCGTGGATACAGAGGCAGAGGAACCCAGCATGCGGAACTCAAATTTGTTGCCTGTAAATGCAAAAGGTGAGGTACGGTTCCGGTCTGTGGTATCCTTGAAAAAGTGAGGCAGTACATGAGCGCCTGTTTCCAGAGCCACTCTCTGCTGTTTACCGAAATAAGTATCTTCTTCAATGGATTTTAAGACAGCGGTCAGTTCATCTCCAAGAAAGATGGATACAATGGCAGGCGGCGCTTCGTTGCCGCCCAGGCGGTGGTCGTTTCCGGCGCTGGCGGCAGATACACGCATCATATCTGCATACTCGTCTACGGCTTTGATTACGGCCATGAGGAACACAAGGAACTGGATGTTCTGCGCAGGAGTTTTGCCCGGCTCTAAAAGATTGTCTCCCTGGTTGGTAGTCAGGGACCAGTTGTTGTGCTTGCCGCTGCCGTTAATGCCTTCAAAGGGCTTTTCGTGGAGCAGACATACCATATTGTGTCTGTCCGCTGTATTTTTCATGACTTCCATGGTAAGCTGATTGTAGTCCACAGCTACGTTGGCTGTGGAGAAGATGGGCGCCAGTTCGTGCTGGGCCGGAGCAACTTCGTTGTGCTTGGTTTTGGCCGGAATGCCCAGCTTCCACAGTTCTTCGTCTAAATCATGCATATAAGCGGCAACTCTGGGCTTTAAGGAACCGAAGTAATGGTCTTCCAGTTCCTGTCCCCGGGGAGCCGGTGCGCCTATCAGGGTTCTGCCGCAGAACTGCAGATCACGTCTTTGGCGGTACAAATCCTTATCTACCAGAAAGTATTCCTGTTCCGGTCCGATGGTGGTGGAAACACTGGTGACATCGGTGTTTCCCAGTGTGTGAAGAATCTTCACCGCTTCCCGGCTGAGTGCTTCCATAGAGCGCAGAAGAGGTGTTTTCTTATCCAGGGCTTCTCCGCCGTAGGAACAGAAAGCTGTGGGGATGTATAGAGTTCCATCCTTAATAAATGCAGGAGAGGTAGGGTCCCATGCGGTATAGCCTCTGGCTTCAAAGGTGGCGCGAAGTCCGCCGGAAGGAAAGCTGGAGGCATCCGGTTCTCCTTTTACCAGTTCCTTGCCGGAAAAGTCCATAATGACTTCCCCGTCTCCGGAAGGGGTGATAAAGCTGTCATGTTTTTCGGCTGTGAATCCGGTCATGGGTTGAAACCAGTGCGTGTAATGGGTAGCGCCCTGTTCCACAGCCCATTCCTTCATGGCAACCGCTACGGCATTTGCCACGTCCAGCTCCAGATGGGTTCCGTTTTCAATGGTTTTTCTCAGCGCCTTGTAAACATCCTTGGGAAGTTTGTTCCTCATAACCTTGTCATTAAATACCAGGCTTCCGTATAAAGCGGGAATATCTTTCTTCATAGTGGTGTCTCCTTTCATTTTGCATAAAACAGAAAAAGACGCCTTGGAAGTTATCCAAAGCGCCTTTGCTTTATGTTCTGTAGTATACTCAAAAAAATCGGCTTGTCAATACATTTTTTGAAAAAAATGGAAAGAGCCTGTATAGATGACGGCAGCAGGGTCATACTGAAAAGAGAGTGGGAAATACATCAAAAAGGCAGGTTCTGCATAGGTTAAAATAATAACAGAACGTCTGCAAAAAGGCTCTGGAAAAGGAGATTTGGATTATGGAAGAAATAAAAATCCGCCTGACGACGGCTGAAGAAGTGAGAGAATTTGTAAGGGCTGCCAGAAAATGTGAGTTTGACGTGGATATTTCTTATGGAAGGGCTGTGGTGGACGGAAAATCCATTATGGGAATTTTTGCCCTGGGACTGGAACATTTGCTGACTGTAAACTGCCACGGGGAGAACCCGGAATTTCGACAGAGCATAGGGAAATTTGCGCAGGAAGCATAAGGAGAGCAAAATTTGGTTATATTTTTTAAAATTCGGGGATTTACAAATCGGGAAAAATCGTTTATAGTAGACAGCAAGTGAAAAATGAGTATGACAAAGGCGTCAGAATTTCTTTTAATACGGGGATTCTGACGCTTTTTTATTTTTTCAGCAAAGAAATAAGAAAGGAGAACGGAGGAAAACACCATGGTAAAGTATGTATTTGTAACAGGAGGCGTTGTTTCAGGGCTTGGAAAAGGCATTACAGCGGCCTCTCTGGGGAGACTGTTGAAAGCGAGAGGGTATCAGGTCACTATGCAGAAATTTGACCCTTACATTAATATAGACCCGGGTACCATGAACCCCATACAGCACGGGGAAGTGTTTGTGACAGATGACGGGACGGAAACGGACTTGGACCTGGGACATTACGAACGGTTTATTGATGAAAGTCTGGATAAAAATTCCAATGTAACGACAGGGAAGATTTACTGGTCCGTTCTCCAGAAGGAACGGCACGGAGATTACGGCGGAAGAACCGTTCAGGTGATTCCTCATATTACCAATGAGATTAAAAGCCGGTTTTACAGAGGGAAACTGCCCGAAGAAAACCGTATCGCCATTATCGAGGTAGGAGGTACGGCCGGGGATATAGAAAGCCAGCCGTTTTTGGAAGCCATCCGTCAGTTTCAGCATGATGTGGGAAAGGAAAATGCAGTACTCATTCATGTGACGCTGATTCCGTATCTGAAAGCGTCGGGGGAACTGAAGACCAAGCCTACCCAGGCAAGCGTAAAGGAGCTTCAGGGTATGGGGCTGCAGCCGGACATTCTGGTGTGCCGTTCTGAATACCCTCTGTCTGAGGAACTAAAGGACAAGATTGCTCTGTTCTGCAACGTACCCTCCCATCATGTACTGCAGAATCTGGATGTGGAATATCTCTATGAAGCGCCTTTGGCCATGGAGAAAGAACATCTGGCCCAGGCCGTTTGTGAGTGTCTGAAGCTGCCCTGTGAAAAACCGGATTTGGAGGAATGGAAAGCCATGGTGGAGGCTTTGAAGCACCCGGTCTCAGAAACGGAGATTGCCATTGTAGGAAAATACATTCAGCTTCATGATGCGTATTTAAGTGTGGTAGAAGCTTTAAAGCACGGCGGCATTGCCGGCCATGTAAGCGTGAAGCTGCGCTGGGTGGATTCCGAGGATATTGAAAAGCAGGGCTGTAAAGGGCTTCTTTCAGGAGTACATGGAATTCTCATACCGGGAGGTTTTGGCACCAGAGGTACGGAAGGGAAAATTCAGGCCGTGCAGTTTGCCAGAGAGAACAAAATCCCATTCCTTGGTATCTGTCTGGGCATGCAGATGGCTATCGTGGAATTTGCCAGAGATGTGCTGGGGTATCGGGATGCCAACAGTGCGGAACTGAACCCGGACACCATGTATCCGGTGATAGATCTGATGCCGGAGCAAAACGGTGTGGAAAATCTGGGAGGAACCCTGCGGCTTGGAGCTTACCCCTGTGTGCTGAAAGAGGGCACAAAGGCGCGGCAGCTTTACGGGAAAGAAGAGATTTCCGAGCGGCACAGACACCGCTATGAGGTCAACAACGATTACCGTCTCCGTCTGGAGGAAGCAGGACTGGTGCTGTCCGGCCTGTCTCCTGACGGAAGAATTGTAGAAATGATAGAAATTGAAACACATCCCTTTTTTGTGGGAACGCAGGGGCACCCGGAACTGAAATCCAGACCAAACCGTGCTCACCCGCTGTTTCGGGGATTTGTAAAGGCAGCAGACGAATATGGAAAGCAAGGAGGAAATTAATATGAGCCGAAATCAACAGGGCTTATACAGCCCCACATTTGAACACGATAACTGCGGTATCGGCGCTGTGGTAAACAGCAAAGGTATCAAAAGCCACCAGACCGTAGAACGGGCGCTGTGCATTGTGGAAAATCTGGAACACCGCGCCGGGAAAGACGCGGAGGGCAAGACCGGAGACGGTGTGGGAATCCTTCTGCAGATTTCCCATAAATTTTTTGCAAAGGTCTGTAAGAAGCTGAACATTGCCATTGGGGGAGAACGGGAATACGGAATTGCACAGCTGTTTTTCCCACAGGATGAGATAAAGCGCAGACAGGCAAAGAAAATGTTTGAAATCATTGCCGAAAAGGAAGGCCTGGAACTGCTGGGATACCGGGAAGTCCCTGTATATCCCCAGGTACTGGGACACAAAGCGAAAGAATGTATGCCCCATATTGTGCAGGCCTTTATCAAAAAGCCGGAAGGTGTGGAGAAAGGGCTTGATTTTGACCGGAAGCTGTACATTGCCAGAAGAGTTTTTGAGCAGAGCAATGACAATACTTATGTGGTTTCCATGTCCAGCCGGACCATTGTCTACAAGGGTATGTTTCTGGTAGGGCAGCTTAGAACTTTTTTTGCGGATTTGCAGGATAAAGATTATGAATCTGCCATTGCCATGGTACATTCCAGATTCAGCACCAATACCAATCCAAGCTGGGAGAGAGCACACCCCAACCGCTTTATGGTACATAACGGGGAAATCAATACTATACGGGGCAACGCGGACAAAATGCAGGCCAGAGAGGAAAATATGGCGTCTGCTCATCTCAAAGGGCAGCTGCACAAGGTTCTCCCTGTGGTAGACCGCAGAGGTTCTGACTCCGCCATGCTGGACAACACCCTGGAATTTCTGGTTATGAGCGGTATGGAGCTGCCTCTGGCTGTGATGATTACCATTCCGGAGCCCTGGGCCAATAATAAAACGCTGTCACAGGAAAAACGTGACTTCTACCAGTATTATGCTACGATGATGGAGCCCTGGGACGGCCCGGCCTCTATTGTATTTTCCGACGGAGATGTGATGGGAGCCGTATTGGACAGAAACGGTCTGCGTCCTTCCCGGTATTATGTGATGAAAAACGGCGACGTGATACTGGCATCGGAAGTAGGTGTGCTGAAGGTTCCGGAAGAGGACATTGTGCAGAAAGAACGTCTGCATCCGGGAAAAATGCTTCTGATTGATACGGTGAAGGGCAGAATCCTGTCTGACAACGAGGTAAAGGAACGTTATGCCAAGGCGCAGCCTTACGGAGAATGGTTGGACAGCAATCTGGTGGAATTAAAGGATTTAAAGATTCCCAATATCCGTGTGGAAGAGTATACGCCAAAGCAGAGAAAACAGCTGCAGAAAGCCTTTGGCTATACATATGAGGAGTACCGCAATTCCATCTGCAGTATGGCGTTAAACGGGGCAGAGGGCATTGCTGCCATGGGTGTGGATACCCCGCTGGCTGTGCTTTCTGAGAAGAACCGGCCTTTGTTCGATTACTTTAAACAGCTTTTTGCACAGGTCACCAATCCGCCTATTGACGCTATCCGTGAGGAAATTGTCACCAGTACCACCGTGTATGTAGGCAAGGACGGAAATCTGCTGGAGCAGGTACCGGAAAACTGTCAGGTACTGAAAATCAATAACCCGATTCTCACAAACACCGATTTGCTGAAAATCAAAAATATGAAGCAGGAAGGCTTTAAGGTGGCAGTGGTTCCTACCACTTACTATAAATCCACCAAGCTTGCGAGGGCCATGGAGCGGCTGTTTGTAGAGGTGGATAAGGTTTACAGAGAGGGCGCCAACATTGTGATTCTTTCCGACAGGGGCGTGGATGAAAACCATGTGCCCATTCCGTCGCTTCTGGCGGTTTCCGCAGTACACCAGCATCTGGTGGATACGAAAAAGCAGACCTCTCTGGCGTTGATTCTGGAATCCGGAGAGCCAAGAGAAGTGCACCACTTTGCAGCCCTTCTGGGATACGGAGCCTGTGCAGTGAATCCGTATCTGGCCCTGGATACCATTCAGGAACTGATAGATGAAAAACTGCTGGACAAAGATTACTATGCAGCAGTCAGTGATTATAATTACGCCGTGATTCACGGCATTGTAAAAATTGCGTCCAAAATGGGAATTTCTACTATCCAGTCCTATCAGGGTTCTAAGATTTTTGAGGCTATCGGTATCTCAAAGGAAGTCATTGACAAATATTTTGCCGGTACGGTGAGCCGTGTAGGCGGCATTACGCTGGACGACATAGCCCGGAACGTGGATATGCTTCATTCTCAGGCCTTTGACCCGTTGGGCAGAAGCACAGATTTGACTCTGGACAGCATGGGCAGACACAAAATGCGCAAAGACGGAGAAGAGCACCGCTACAATCCGGCTACTATTCACATGCTGCAGAAAGCCACCCGTCTGGGGGATTACGGCATGTTTAAAGAATATACAAAGATGGTAGACGCAGAGCGAAGCGGAAACCTCCGCAGTCTTATGGACTTTAGGTTTGCAGAACATCCCCTTCCTCTGGAGGAAGTGGAAAGCGTGGATGACATTGTGAAACGCTTTAAAACAGGGGCTATGTCCTATGGCTCCATTTCGCAGGAAGCACACGAAACCCTGGCCCTGGCTATGAATATGCTTCACGGCAAATCCAACACCGGTGAGGGCGGAGAAAGCGAGGAACGTCTGGATTCCGCAGGAAGTGACAGGGACCGGTGTTCTGCCATTAAGCAGGTGGCCAGCGGACGTTTCGGCGTGACCAGCCGCTATCTGGTCAGCGCCCGGGAGATTCAGATTAAGATGGCTCAGGGCGCGAAGCCGGGAGAAGGCGGACACCTGCCAGCCAGAAAGGTGTACCCGTGGGTGGCCAGAACCAGACACTCCACACCGGGAGTCAGCCTGATTTCTCCTCCGCCGCATCACGATATTTATTCTATCGAAGACTTGGCACAGCTTATCTATGATTTGAAAAATGCCAACAAATATGCCCGGATTTCCGTAAAACTGGTTTCTGAGGCAGGCGTGGGAACCGTGGCGGCAGGCGTGGCCAAGGCGGGTGCGCAGGTGATTCTGATTTCCGGCTATGACGGCGGTACGGGAGCAGCACCGGAAAGTTCCATTCACAATGCAGGACTTCCCTGGGAACTGGGACTGGCAGAAACACACCAGACATTGCAGAAAAACGGTCTGCGAAACCGGGTAATGATAGAGACGGACGGAAAGTTGATGAGCGGACGGGACGTAGCCATTGCGGCGCTTCTGGGCGCGGAAGAATTCGGATTTGCCACAGCGCCTTTGGTAACCATGGGTTGTGTCATGATGAGAGTCTGCAACCTGGATACCTGTCCGGTGGGTGTGGCTACCCAGAATCCGGAGCTTCGTAAGAGGTTTAAGGGAAAACCGGAATATGTGGTAAACTTTATGCGTTTTCTTGCAGAGGAACTGCGGGAATATATGGCAAAACTGGGTATCCGCAGCCTGGATGAAATGGTGGGAAGAAGCGACCTCTTAAAGAAGAAGGAAGAAGCGGAGAATCCCATGGCAGCTAAGGTTGATTTAAGCGCGATTCTGGAAAACCCTTATTTGGAGGACAAAGACCAGGTGATTTTCCAGCCGGATAAGGCTTATGACTTCCAGCTTGAGAAGACTCTGGATGAAAAGGTACTGCTGAAAAAGCTGGGGACGGCTCTGAAAAAGGGAGAGAAAGCCTCTGTGTCCGTGGAAGTGAGCAACACGGACAGAACCTTTGGAACGATTTTCGGTGCGGAAATCACAAGACAGCATAAAAACGGACTGCCGGAAGACACGCTGACAGTGAACTGCAAAGGTTCCGGCGGGCAGAGCTTCGGCGCCTTTATTCCAAAGGGACTGACCCTGAATCTGGAAGGAGATACCAACGACTATTACGGAAAAGGTCTTTCCGGAGGCAAACTGGTGATTTATCCACCGAAAAACAGGCATTACTGTGCAAAAGACAATATGATTGTGGGTAACGTTGCACTTTACGGCGCCACAAGTGGAAAAGTCTTTATAAACGGTGTGGCAGGCGAGCGTTTTGCCGTGCGAAATTCCGGCGCTTACGCAGTGGTGGAAGGCGTAGGAGAGCATGGCTGCGAATATATGACTGGAGGCCGGGTCGTGATTCTGGGCTCCACAGGCAAGAACTTTGCGGCCGGTATGAGCGGCGGTATTGCTTATGTGCTGGATGAGGACAACACCCTGTACAAAAATCTGAATAAGCAGATGATTTCCATTGAAAAGCTGGAGAGCAAGATAGATGTACATGAATTAAAAAGCATGCTCAAAGAACATCAGACTCTGACCGGGTCGGAGAAAGCGCAGGAGGTACTGGAGCATTTCACAGAATACCTGCCTAAATTCAAGAAAATCATTCCATATGATTACAAGAAGATGACAGCCCTGAGCATGAAACTGGAAGAGCAGGGAATGTCTACAGAACAGGCGCAGATGGAAGCGTTTACGGAAGTATTTCAGAAATAGAAACAGGAAGATGTGATTTTTTAAACGGAGGCAGAACATGGGAAAACCCACGGGATTTTTAGAATTTGACAGAAAAGAAGCGGTGCACAAAGAGCCGCTGGAGAGAATCAGAGATTTTCAGGAATTTAAGAAACCGTTGTCCCTGAAAGAGCAGCAGAAACAGGGCGCCCGCTGTATGGAGTGCGGCGTGCCCTTCTGCCAGTCCGGCATGATGATTGCTGGTATGGCATCGGGATGTCCCCTGCACAATCTGGTGCCGGAGACCAATGACCTGGTATACCGGGGCAAATGGAAACAGGCGTACGACCGTCTGGCTAAGACACACAGTTTTCCGGAATTTACCAGCCGGGTATGCCCGGCTTTGTGTGAGGCGGCCTGCACCTGTAATATAAACGGAGAACCGGTGGCTACCAAGGAAAACGAAAGGGCAATTATAGAAAAGGCCTGGGAAGAGGGCTGGGTGACACCTCAGAAGATTCCGGTGCGCACCGGGAAAAAGGTGGCTGTCATTGGCAGCGGGCCTTCCGGACTGGCGGTAGCCCAGGAATTAAACCGCAGGGGACATGAGGTTACGGTATTTGAGCGGAGGGACCGGATAGGCGGCCTTCTGCGCTACGGTATTCCCAACATGAAGCTGGATAAATCTGTCATTGACAGAAGAGTGAAGTTGATGGAAGCGGAAGGTGTGGTATTCCAGACCGGTGTGGATGTGGGAAAAGACAGGAAGGCATCTCAAATCCGGAAGGAATTTGACAGGGTGGTACTGGCCTGCGGCGCGTCCAATCCCAGAGATATTTCCGTGCCGGGGAGAGAGGCAGGCAATATCTGCTTTGCCGTAGATTTTCTTACCTCTGTGACCAAAAGCCTTCTGGATTCCAACTTTGAGGATAAGCAGTATATTTCCCCAAAGGGAAAAGATGTGCTGGTTATCGGTGGCGGTGACACGGGAAATGACTGTGTGGGAACTGCTATTCGTCTGGGGGCAAAATCTGTAACCCAGCTGGAAATGATGCCCGAACCCCCAAAAGAAAGAACTTTGCAAAATCCATGGCCGGAGTGGCCCAGGGTGCTGAAAACAGATTACGGTCAGGAGGAAGCCATTGCCGTCTTTGGAAAAGACCCCCGCATTTATCAGACCACAGTGACAGAGTTTATCAAAGATGAAAAGGGCAATGTAAAGAAGGCGAAAATCGTGAAGCTGGCGCCTGAAAAGGATGAAAAAACCGGACGGATGAACATGGTTCCCGTAGAAGGAACCGAAGAAGAGCGTCCGGCACAGCTGGTACTGATTGCCGCAGGTTTTCTGGGCAGTCAGAAATATGTCACAGATGCCTTTGGAACAGACTTAAATCCCAGAACCAATGTGCTGACAAAGCCGGAGGAATACGAAACCAGTGTACCGGGGGTATTCGTGGCAGGCGATATGCACAGAGGCCAGTCTCTGGTGGTATGGGCCATTGCAGAGGGGCGAAAGGCAGCAGAGGCTGTGGACAGGTCTTTGATGGGCAGCAGTTTTTAAGACACAAGAGAACAAGACAAGGAGGATAAATTCATGCGACTCAATCCTAAGGAACAGGAAAAATTAATGCTGCATATGGCAGGTATGCTGGCAAAAGAGAGAAAAGACAGAGGACTGAAGTTGAATTATGTGGAGGCTGTGGCTTTCCTTAGTTCAGAACTTCTGGAACTGGCAAGAGACGGAAAAGACGTGGTGGAACTTATGCGTCTCGGAAGAGAACTTTTGACAAAAGAAGACGTTATGGATGGTGTGGCAGACATGGTACATGAGGTACAGGTAGAGGCAACTTTTCCGGACGGTACCAAGCTGGTAACGGTACACGACCCGATTCAATAAGGAGGAAATAAGGATGAAAATCGGAGAAATCATGGCTTTAGACAGAGAAATTACCTTAAACGAAGGGAAAAAGAGTCTTGTGCTTTCTGTGTCCAATGTAGGAGACAGACCGGTGCAGATAGGCTCCCATTTTCACTTCTTTGAAGTCAACAGATGTCTGAAATTTGACAGGGAAAAAGCATATGGATACCATCTGGACATTCCTTCCGGTACTTCGGTAAGATTTGAGCCCGGAGAGGAAAAGGAAGTGCAGCTTACGGAAATGGGCGGTACAAAGCGCATCTTCGGTTTTAACGATTTGACCTGTGCCCAGGTATCCGAAAATACGAAGAAGGCAGCACTTGAGACAGCAGCGAGAAAAGGTTTTTTAGAGTAAGGAGGCAGACAAATGAGCACAAAAATTTCCGGTGAAAAATATGCGGCAATGTACGGCCCGACTACAGGGGATAAAGTAAGACTTGCAGATACCAGTCTTGTCATTGAAGTGGAAAAAGATTATACCCATTACGGTGACGAAATCAAGTTCGGCGGCGGCAAAACCATTCGTGACGGCATGGGACAGTCTGTAAAAACAAAAAGCAGCGACGGAGATTTGGATTTGGTGATTACCAATGCCCTGATTGTAGACTATACAGGGATTGTAAAGGCGGATATCGGAATTAAAGACGGCAAAATCAAGGGTATCGGCAAGGCAGGAAATCCTGCAGTCATGGACGGGGTGACTCCGGGGATGATTGTAGGCGCATCCACAGAAGCGTTGGCAGGAGAAGGTCTGATTGTCACTGCAGGCGGCATTGACACACATATTCATTACATCTGCCCGCAGCAGATTGATTGTGCGCTGTATTCCGGTGTTACTACCATGATTGGCGGCGGCACAGGTCCGGCAGACGGAACCAATGCAACTACCTGTACACCAGGCCCCTGGAATATGGAAAAAATGCTTCAGGCCGCAGAGGAGTATTCCATGAATCTGGGCTTTCTGGGCAAGGGAAACTGCTCTGATGAAGGTCCTCTGGAGGAACAGGTAAAAGCGGGCGCCATGGGACTGAAAATTCACGAAGACTGGGGTGCCACTCCGGCTGTGATTGACCACTGCTTAAATGTGGCGGACGAATATGACGTACAGGTTGCCATTCACACGGACACCTTAAACGAAGGCGGCTGCGTGGAAGATACCTTAGACGCCATTGCGGGAAGAACCATCCATACATACCACACTGAGGGCGCAGGCGGCGGACATGCGCCGGATATTATCCGTGCGGCAGCCACAGAAAACGTACTGCCCTCCTCCACAAACCCCACTATGCCGTTTACGGTAAATACTCTGGACGAACACCTGGACATGCTGATGGTATGCCATCACCTGGATAAGAAAATCCCCGAAGACGTGGCTTTTGCAGATTCCAGAATCCGTCCGGAAACCATTGCGGCAGAAGACGTACTTCACGACATGGGCGTTTTCAGTATGATGAGCTCTGACTCCCAGGCTATGGGACGTATCGGTGAGGTCATTACCAGAACCTGGCAGACTGCCAGCAAGATGAAAGACGAAAGAGGCGCCCTTTTGGAAGACGAAGCCAATGGAAACGACAACTTCCGTGTAAAGAGATATATTTCCAAATATACCATTAATCCGGCTATTACCCACGGAATTTCCAACTATGTAGGTTCTGTGGAAGAGGGCAAATTTGCAGACCTGGTACTGTGGAATCCCGCTTTCTTTGGTGTGAAGCCGGAAATGATTTTAAAAGGCGGCATGATTGTGGCTTCCAAAATGGGTGACGCCAACGCTTCCATCCCGACTACACAGCCTGTTATCTACCGTCCGATGTTCGGAGCCCAGGGAAAGGCAAAATACAAAACCAGCATTACTTTTGTATCCAAAGCGGCAGCAGAAGGCGGCGTAAAGGAAAAATACGGACTGGAGAAAATGGTGCTTCCAGTAGAAAACTGCAGAAATATCGGCAAAAAGGATATGAAATTCAACGGCGCCACACCGGAAATCACGGTGGATCCGGAAACCTACGAGGTAAAGGCAGACGGCGTTTCGATTACTTCCAAACCGGCTAAGAGTCTTCCACTGACACAGCTTTACAGTTTATTCTAGAAGAGGAGAGGGAATATGTTAGGAGTTTGTCTGCTTTTTGTAGGAATTGTGCTAATTAACAACGGTATCTGCGGTCTTTGCCGCATAGACGGGAAAGCAGCGTCTGTGATGAATATTTTCACAGGCGGTCTCTCCCTGTTTATTAACTTCGTCAATCTGGCTCAGGGAAATTATTATGCGGCAGGTACCGGGCTTCTCTTTGGCTTTACCTACTTGTTTGTAGCTGCCAACAATCTGTTTCATCTGGACACCCGTCCGTTTGCCTGGTTTTCTTCTTTCGTGGCAGTCAATGCTGTGATTTTCGGAACCATGGAAGGCTTTTTGGGAATTCCTGCATGGAATATTTCCCCGGACTGGAGATGGGCAGCTATCTGGTATCTGTGGGCCATTCTCTGGGGAACGGCTTTTGTAGAGGATATTATGGGAAAGAAGCTGGGAAAATTTGTGCCCTGCCTGCAGGTGTTTGAAGGCGTGGTAACGGCCTGGATTCCGGGCGTAATGCTGTTATTAAACTGGTGGTAGGAGAGAGAAAACATGCTGTGTGAAAATATTTGGGGAAATCTAAAAGATATTGATACAACAGGAAAAAAGATAGATTATGTGGAATTTGAATGGGATGAAGCCTTTAAAAGAATTCACAAGAAGGTCAGCAGAGCGGGAAAAGAAGTGGGTATCCGTCTGGACGATTCTGTGCTGACGAAAGGAATCCGCACGGGAGATATTCTCTGGCAGGAGGGAGATGAACTTCTGGCGGCGGAAATTCTGCCCTGTAAAGTCATTGAGGTAAAGCTTACCAAAGGCCATGAAAAAATGGCCGCCAAGGTCTGCTACGAAATCGGAAACCGTCACGCCGTACTTCTGTGGGGAGAGGAGGAACAGACTTTCCTCACTCCCTACACACAGCCGGTATTGGAAATGCTGGAAAAAATCCACGGCGTAAAGGCAGAAGTAAAAGAACAGGCGCTGGATTTTGACAAAAGAATCTCCGCCTCCATCAATTCCCATACACATTAAAAACTGGAAAAGGGAGAGCGTATGGATAAAAAGAGTAAATTTCTGCTGCTGCAGGTGAATGACGCCCTGTTTCCCATAGGGGGATATTCCCATTCCTATGGACTGGAAACTTATATTCAGAAAGAACTTGTCACCAATGCAGCAGAGGCAGAATCCTATATCAGAAACAAACTGACACAGAATCTTCTGTACAATGAACTTTTCTTCTGCCGTCTGGCCTGGGAACGGGGGCAGGCACAGGATATGGAAGGCTTACAGGAGCTGGAAGAAGTGCTGGAGGCGGGAAAAGTGCCGTCAGAAATCCGGGAGGCGTCCAAAAAGATGGGCTCCCGGTTTGCAAAGACACTGAAAAACTGTGGAATTGTCTATGAGACACCGGTCTTTCTCCGCTATCTGGAGAAAAAAAAGAACGGCAGCGTACATCATGTCATAGCTTACGGAATTTTCTGCAGCAGCATTGGCATTTCCCTGGAAGACTGCCTGGAACATTTTCTCTATGCCCAAACGTCTGCCATGGTGACCAACTGTGTAAAAAGCATACCTTTAAGCCAGACCACGGGACAGCAGATTCTGGTGTCCTGTACAGAGGAAATGAGCCGCCTTTTGGAACAGGTGAAGGAACTTCCAACAGAACTTCTGGGGGCAGGCGCTCCCGGATTTGACATTCGGTGTATGCAGCATGAAGGGCTGTATTCCAGAATTTATATGTCATAATAACAGAGGAAAGGGGACAAAACATGTCTTATGTGAAAATAGGTGTTGCCGGGCCGGTGGGTTCCGGCAAAACGGCGTTAATTGAATGTCTGACAAGAAAAATGGCAGGACAGTACAGTATTGGAGTCATTACCAATGATATTTATACAAAAGAAGATGCGGAATTTCTCTGCAAAAACAGTGTGCTTCCAAGAGAGCGCATTATCGGTGTGGAAACCGGCGGCTGCCCCCACACGGCTATTCGGGAAGATGCTTCCATGAATCTGGAAGCAGTAGATGAGATGCTGGAGCGTTTTCCGGATATAGAGCTGTTGTTTATAGAAAGCGGCGGAGATAACCTGTCTGCTACCTTCAGTCCGGAACTGGTAGACGCTACTATTTTCGTCATTGATGTAGCAGAGGGGGACAAGATTCCGAGAAAAGGCGGTCCGGGCATTGTTCGTTCCGACCTGCTTGTGATTAACAAGACCGATTTAGCGCCCTATGTAGGGGCCAGTCTGGAAGTTATGGAACGGGATTCCAAAAAAATGCGGAAAGACAGACCCTTCCTCTTTACCAACATCCGGGGCGAAGAGGGCACGGATAAGGTTGTGGAATGGATACAGAAAAACGTACTTCTGGAAGGATGTTAAGTATGGAAAATCAATTCGGAAGAACTTCTCTTTGCACCCTGAGGGCAGGGGAAAAAGAGGGGAAAACCGTACTGGAACAGGTGTCGTTTACCGCGCCCTTTAAGATTATGAGCCCCTTTTACGAATCGGGAGACTTTATGCATGTCATGCTTTTGTCCGCTTCAGCAGGCATTATGGAAGGGGATACCCAGGAATTTGACATAGAGGTAAAGGAGGGCGGCAGACTGCGGTTTTCCGCCCAGGCTTATGAAAAAATCCACAAGATGAAGCAGGGCAGCGCCAGGAGAAATGCCCGTATTCGGGTAGCGCACGGCGGTATCATGGACTACGGTTCCCAGCCGGTGATTCCCTTTGCACAATCTGCCTTTCGCAGCACTTTGGAGGCGGAGCTTGAAGACGAAAGTTCCCTTTTCCTGTATCAGGAGGTGCTGTCCTGCGGGCGGGCTGCCAGAGGAGAAAAATTTGAATACCGTTTTTATCATAATCTGGTTCATGTAAGGCGACAGGGGAAACTGATTTACAGGGACAACTGTTTCTTTGAACCTGAAACCATGGACCTGCCAGGACTTGGCATGTATGAAGGCTTTTCCCATATGGGCAGTTTTTTGGTGTTCGGAACGGAAAATACGTCAGAGAAAGTGGAGAAAATCCGGGAACTTCTGGAGGAGGACGAAAAGACTCAGGGCGGTGTGACGCGGATTTCGGATATGGATTTGGCGGTCCGGATTCTGGGAAACGGTGCACAGCATATAGAAGACTTGTTTGCACAGATACGGAAAATCATTGACATTTAAAATGTGGACTGCTATAATACGACCCATAAAGGACAAGGGCGTTCTTATTCAGAGATTTGAATAAGTGCGCCCTTTTTGTAAAAGGAGCAAAAACTATGGAAAAGTATACCAGAGAAGATATTCTGCAGATGGCAGAAGAGGAGGATGTGGAATTTATCCGTCTCCAGTTCACCGATATGTTCGGAACCATGAAGAATATTGCGGTTCCGTTCAGTAAGCTGGAAAAGGCCATGGACAACCAGTGCGTCATAGACGCGTCTTCCATGGAGGGTTTTTATCGAAACGAAGAGGAGGACATGTATTTACATCCGGATTTGAATACGTTCTGTATTCTGCCCTGGCGTCCTCAGCAGGGGAAGGTGGCAAGATTTATCTGCGATATTTATAAGGCGGACGGCACGCCTTACAGAGAAAGTCCCAGATATATTCTGCAGGAAACCGTAAGGAAAGCAAAGGAAAAGGGATATACGTTTATGGTAAATCCCGAGTGTGAATTTTTCCTGTTTCACACGGATGATAACGGCATGCCCACCACAGTCACCCATGAGCAGGCGGGCTATATGGATTTGAGTCCTGTGGATCTGGGCGAAAATGCCAGAAGAGATATTGTGCTTACCCTGGAGGAAATGGGATATGATGTGGAATCTTCCCACCATGAGATTGCGCCCGGACAGCAGGAAATTGACTTTACCATGTCAGATGTTCAGGAAACCGCGGACAAGCTGATGACCTTTAAAGTAGCGGTGCGAACCATTTCCAAGCGCCACGGGCTTCACGCTACCTTTATGCCAAAGCCGAAAGAAGAGGTCAATGGTTCCGGTATGCACATCAACATGGTTTTGTATAAGGACGGGAAGAATATTTTTGAAGACGAAAACGACATTCTGGGACTCAGCCGTGAAGCCTATGCTTTTATTGCGGGAATTCTGGAGCACATCAAGGGCATGACGGCAATTTTCAATCCGCTGGTGAATTCTTACAAACGTCTGGTGCCGGGATTTGAGGCGCCTTCGGAGATTACCTGGTCTTCAGGACAGAGAACTGCCCTTATCAAGGTGCCGTCCAGACGGCAGAGAGAGAAAGAAATCGAGCTGAGGAGCCCGGATCCTTCCGCAAACCCATATCTGGTCTTTGCCCTTTGCCTGGCCGCAGGGATTGATGGGATTGAGCGGAATCTGGAGATACCGGAGGAACTGACAAAAAGTATTCGCAGCATGTCTGAGGAAGAGAAAAACAGTCAGGGAATTGACTCCCTGCCGGAAAATTTAAGCGACGCTTTATATGAACTGGAAAAAGATGTGTGGCTGAAAGAAATACTTGGAACTGCCTTTTTTGAGCATTATAAGAAAGCGAAGAAAAAGGAGTGGAAAAGCTACATGAAACAGGTTTCCGATTGGGAGCTGGAGCAGTATTTATACCAGATATAAGCAGAAGGAGAAAAGGCAGGGAGCAGTATATGAGCATCATCATTGTGGCATTACCAAAAATTGAAGATGCAAAGCGGATACGCAGAATCCTCACCGACCACGGATTTGAAAATATTGTATCCTGCAATACCGCTTCCGCAGCTTTGATTGAAGCAAACAGACATCAGAGGGGACTGGTTATCAGCAGCTACAAACTGCCGGATATGCATTATTCCCAGCTTGCACAGTGCATCCCGGATTATTTCGAAATGCTGCTGATAGGATCGGCCACTACGGTAAGTGCGGCAGGCAGCGGTATTATGGCCATTACCACGCCTGTGAAAATTTACGACCTGGTCAACACAGTGGAACTGATGGCAGGTCAGGCAGAGAAAAGATACAAGAAAGCAAAGAAGAAGCCGAAGAAACGGTCAGAGAGGGAAGAGAATTATATTAAAAATGCCAAACTGCTTTTGATGGAGCGAAATCATCTTTCCGAGGAGGAGGCTTTCCGTTATATTCAGAAATGCAGTATGGACAGCGGTACAAATATGGTGGAAACGGCCCAGATGGTATTGACACTGATTTATGACGAATGTTAAAGGAGAATGTGAAATGTTTACGATAAATGAAAATTACCTGAAACTGCCGGGAAGCTATCTGTTTTCCGACATTGCGAAGAAAATTGCGGCATATCAGCAGGAAAATCCGGAAAAAGAGATTATCCGGCTGGGAATCGGAGACGTGACGCAGCCTTTAGCGCCGGTCATTATTCAGGCTCTGCACAGTGCGGTGGAGGAAATGGCTCACGGGGAGACCTTTCACGGTTATGCCCCGGATAAGGGATATGGGTTTTTAAGAGAAGCCATTGCCAAAAATGATTTTCAGGACAGAGGATGCCGAATTGACGCAGATGAAATCTTTGTGTCAGACGGCGCCAAGTGCGATTCCGGAAATATTCAGGAAATCCTTGCTTTGAACAACAAAATCGCTGTCTGCGATCCTGTGTATCCGGTGTATGTGGACACCAACGTGATGGCAGGGCGCACAGGCGGCTACAATCCCAAGACGCAGAATTTTGACGGTATGATTTACATGCCCTGTACAGCCCAAAACGGTTTTGTGCCGGAATTTCCAAAGGAAACGCCGGATGTTCTTTATCTCTGTTTTCCAAACAATCCTACAGGAGCTGCAGTAACAAAAGCACAGCTGCAGGAATGGGTGGACTATGCCAACAGAAACGGAATTCTCATTATCTATGACGCGGCTTATGAGGCTTACATTACCCAGGAAGAAGTGCCTCACAGCATTTACGAATGTGAAGGCGCGCAGACCTGTGCCATAGAGCTTCGCAGCTTTTCCAAGAATGCGGGATTTACAGGGGTGCGTCTGGGATACACGGTTGTTCCGAAAGAATTGAAGTCCGGGGAGATTTCTCTGAATGCTCTGTGGGCAAGACGCCATGGCACGAAGTATAACGGCGCGCCTTATATTGTACAGAAAGCAGGGGCAGCCGTGTATACAGAAGAAGGAAAAGCCCAGGTGAAAGAGCAGGTGGCTTATTACATGCGGAATGCACATGCCATTTACAATGGCCTGAAAAAAGCGGGTTACACCGTATCCGGCGGTGTCAATGCCCCGTATGTATGGCTGAAAACACCGGGAAATACCACTTCATGGGACTTTTTCGACCAGCTTTTAAAGACGGCAAATGTGGTAGGCACACCGGGAAGCGGATTCGGAGCCCATGGAGAGGGATATTTCCGTCTCAGCGCCTTTGGTACCTATGAAAATACGCTGGAAGCCATTGACAGAATCACGAAAATGTAATCCCTGCTTTTCAGACGGAACGGTTTGTGTTAAGCTACCTTTATAGTATAGAGAACAATAAGGAGGCAGCTATGGATATTAATCAGTTTCAGGAGAAATTAAAGGATATACAGACCTTAGCCATGCAGAATGGAAAAAAGGTTCACACAGAGTTGGTAGAGCAGTTTTTTGACGAACCGGGCATGGATAAGGACAAACTGCAGAAAGTGTATGATTTTCTCGAAGTCCAGGGAATCTATGTGGAGGGATACAGCAAAAGCCGTCCTAAAGAAGCAGAGGCAGATGTTCCGGCGGAAATTCTGGCGCTTACCCCGGAGGAAGAAGCCTTTCTGGAGGAGTACCTGGAGGGCTTTGTACTTCCAGGTCAGGCGGAAAAAGAAGCTGTTTTAAAGGCGCTGAAAGCAGGCGGAGACTATGAAGCAGAAGAACTGCTGCGCTGTCTGCAGGAGGATTTGATTCAGGCGGCAAAGGAATTGAACTGTCGGGAAATCTTTTTCGGAGACTTGCTGCAGGAGGGCAACATGGGGCTTCTTATGGCTGTCAAAAGCGCAGAAGAACAGGAAAATCTTGCCAAGTGGCTTCTGGAAGAGGCCAGAAGTACCATGCGCCTTTTTATTGAAGACCAGACACAGCAGAAAAAAGAGGACAATATTCTGGTGGAAAAGGTGCGGAATCTGGAAACAAGGGTGAAAGAACTGACAGAAGACGAAAATGTGAAATACAGTGTGGAAGAACTGGCGGCCTTTCTGGACATGGATCCGGAGGAGATGGAAGCCGTGATTAAGCTGACCGGAGACGATAAATAAGCGGTTTATTCTTTTTTTATAGAATAAACATGTTTTCTTCATTGCATATTATCTTTGAAAGACGTATAGTTGATATAACAAGAATAGCACAGCAGATTTTTGTGTCTGCCATGTGCTGAAACGGAGGAGATAGAAATGGACGTTGAAGAAAAAAAGAAACCCCAGCCGCCGAAGAAACCGCTGCTGTTCTGGTATGCGATTATTCTGGTGGCTTTGATGGTCATTAATTTATTTATTACCCCGGCCATAGCGGAGAAAAGTATTAAACAGGTATCCTATGATAAATTTCTGGAAGATTTGGATGATGGAAAAATCAAAGAAGTAAATCTGGAATCCGATACAATTTATTATTCCCTGGAGAGTGAAGACAAGAACGGAAAAGAGCAGATTTGCAAGACCGGACGTATTGCGGACGGACAGGAGGTAGAACGTCTGCAGGAGGCGGGCGTAAAGTTCTCCTCTGAGATACCGAACAGAGCCAATCCTCTTGTGAGTTTTTTGATTTCCTGGGTACTTCCTTTTGTATTTATCTGGTTTGTAGGCGGCTGGTTTATGAAACGGATGATGAAAGGTATGGGAGGCGCCGGAGGTCCGGGCGCTATGACATTCGGAAAGAGCAATGCCAAGATTTATGTGAAATCCTCTACGGGAATTAAATTTTCAGACGTAGCGGGAGAGGATGAGGCGAAAGAACTTCTGACCGAAATCGTGGATTACCTTCACAACCCTGAAAAATACAGAGAAATCGGCGCTTCTATGCCGAAGGGCGCACTTCTTGTAGGCCCTCCGGGAACCGGTAAAACTCTTCTGGCAAAAGCCGTTGCAGGAGAAGCCAATGTGCCGTTTTTCTCCATTTCCGGTTCTGAATTTGTGGAGATGTTTGTGGGTATGGGCGCTGCCAAGGTAAGAGATTTGTTTAAGCAGGCCAACGAAAAAGCCCCCTGTATTGTGTTCATTGACGAGATTGATACCATTGGTAAAAAGCGTGACGGCAGCGCCATGGGCGGTAATGACGAGAGAGAGCAGACCCTGAACCAGCTTCTGACCGAGATGGACGGATTCGACGGATCTAAGGGTGTTGTGATTCTGGCTGCGACCAACCGGCCGGATTCCCTGGATGCGGCCCTGCTTCGTCCCGGCCGTTTTGACCGGAGAATTCCGGTGGAACTTCCGGACTTAAAGGGAAGAGAAGAAATCCTGAAGGTACATGCAAGAAAAATTAAGATTTCCGATAATGTAAACTTCCACGAAATTGCAAAGGCAGCTTCCGGCGCTTCCGGCGCAGAGCTGGCCAATATTGTCAATGAAGCGGCGCTTCGGGCTGTTCGTGACAGAAGAAAATTTGCCACACAGGCGGATATGGAAGAGAGTATCGAAGTGGTAATTGCCGGTTATCAGAAAAAGAGCCGTGTGCTGTCTGAGAAGGAAAAGCTGATTGTTTCCTATCACGAAGTGGGCCATGCGCTGGTAGCCGCTTTGCAGACCAATTCCGCCCCGGTACACAAGATTACCATTATTCCCAGAACGTCAGGCGCTCTCGGCTACACCATGCAGGTGGATGAAGGTGAGCACTTCCTGATGTCCAAAGAGGAACTGGAGAATAAGATTGCAACCTTTACAGGCGGAAGGGCGGCAGAAGAGCTTATCTTCCACTCCGTAACCACAGGTGCGTCAAATGATATTGAGCAGGCAACCAAGATTGCCAGAGGCATGATTACCCGCTTCGGTATGAGCGATGAATTTGATATGGTGGCTATGGAGAGCATGTCCAATCAGTATCTGGGCGGTGACAGTGCCCTGGCCTGCTCCTTTGAGACACAGACTTTGATTGACAAGAAAGTTGTGGAACTGGTTAAAAAACAGCATGATAAGGCCTATAAGATACTGGAAGATAACATTGCGAAACTCCATGAACTGGCGAAATTCCTGTATGAGCACGAAACCATTACCGGAGAAGAATTCATGAGAATTCTGGAAACGAAGCCGAGAATCGGTATGAGTGAACCGGAAGAGACAGAAAGCAGTGAAGTTTCTGAAGAGGCTGCGGAAGAAGAATAGAGCTAAATTTATTATAGGAAAAGCGGGGACTATCGTACGAATATTCGTGTGGTAGTCCCTTTTCTATAGGCGAAAGGTTTTGTGTCCGCTAAAAATAGTAAGAAATTTTACATTAAAATGAGAAAAAACACCTATTGAGCCATCCCAGGCAAAATGCTAAAATGACCTTATCATCAATGGTTTATGTAAAGGAGAAGGACAATGATTCAGAAATACAAGTTTGGAAAGCCTTTTGAAACAGAGGCGGTTGTGCGGGACATTCCCTGTGCGGAAGGAATGCCGAAGTACGGAAACATCAATCTGGAAAAAGGATTTCGGTTTACTTACGAAATGCAGGAAAAGGACATGGTGTATGGGCTGGGAGAGGCGAACAGAGGCATCAATAAGCGTGGTTTTGTTTACATAAGTAACTGTACCGATGACCCGGAGCACACAGAAGACAAAAAGTCTCTGTACGGCGCGCACAATTTTATTATCGTATCCGGGGAAGAAACCTTTGGTATGTTTGTGGATTACCCGTCTGCTTTGACTTTTGACATTGGCTATACACAGCAGAACCGTCTGGATATCACCTGTGAAGATGCGGATTTGTACCTTTATATCATAGAAGGAACTTCTGCCTACGATATTGTGAAACAGTTCCGTAAAATCATCGGACGAAGCTATATTCCTCCGAAATTTGCTTTTGGTTTCGGACAGAGCCGCTGGGGCTATAAGACAGCAGAGGATTTCCGTGAAGTGGTGAGACAATACAGAGAAAATCACATTCCTATGGATATGCTGTACATGGATATTGACTACATGGAATCCTTCAAAGACTTTACAGTAAATAAAGAGAATTTCCCGGACTTCAAGGCATTTGTGGATGAAATGAAAGCCCAGGACATCCATTTGATTCCCATTATTGATGCCGGGGTAAAAATTGAGGATGGATATGATATCTACGAAGAGGGAAAAGCCAAGGGGTATTTCTGTAAGCAGGAAGACGGCAAAGAATTTGTAGGAGCCGTATGGCCGGGCTGGACCCATTTTCCGGATGTGCTGAATCCAGAGGCAAGAGAGTGGTTTGGCAGTAAATATGAAATTCTGACTTCTCAGGGAATCGAAGGCTTTTGGAATGACATGAATGAGCCGGCAATTTTCTACTCTGAAAAGGGTGAAAAAGAACTTCGGGACATGGTAGACGCTTATGCAGAGGACAAGAGCCGCGGCACTTACGGCATTACCGAGAAACTGCAGCACTTGAGCAATGACCCGGAGGACTATCGCAGCTTTTATCACAAGGTAAAGGGAGAGAGAGTCCGTCATGATAAGGTGCACAATCTTTTTGGCTATAACATGACCCGTGCAGCAGGAGAGGCCTTTGAGAAAATTGCGCCGGATAAGAGAATTCTCATGTTTTCCAGAGCTTCTTACATTGGTATGCACCGCTATGGCGGTATCTGGACAGGAGACAACAAATCCTGGTGGTCTCATCTGCTTCTGAATCTGAAAATGATGCCCTCCTTAAATATGTGCGGTTTCCTGTATGCAGGTGCGGACTTAGGCGGATTTGGGGCAGACGCCACAGCGGATTTAGTGCTGCGCTGGACAGCCCTTGGAGTATTTACACCTCTTATGCGAAACCATTCTGCCCTGGGAACCAGAGAGCAGGAAAGCTACCGCTTTGGAAATGCAGAAGATTTCCGCCATGTAATTGGTGTGCGCTATCGTCTGGTGCCATATCTGTACAGTGAGTACATGAAAGCTGCGCTGCAGGATGATATGTACTTTAAGCCGCTGGCCTTTGTGTATCCGGAAGATACACGGGCGCGGACTGTGGAAGACCAGTTGATGCTGGGAAATGAAATCATGATTGCACCTGTTTACACGCAGAATGCAGACGGACGCTGTGTCTATCTGCCGGAAGAAATGATGTTCGTGAAATTCATGCCGGACGGCAGCATCCATGAAGAGATACTGGAAAAAGGACATCACTATGTAGAAGTGGCGCTGAACGAAGTACCGCTGTTTATCCGCAAAGGAAAATGCATTCCTGTGGCTGATGTGGCAGAAAGCGTCAGCCGGATTCGGGAAGACAGTATTCAGTATGTGGGATACGAAGGGGCGTCCTATGAATTGTATGAGGATGATGGAGTGAGCCGGATTTAGAGAAAAAGGTGAAAACATAGAAAAGGCTGTCGTAGGAAAGCGGCGGCCTTTTCTATGTTTATAAAAATCGTTGTCCTAGAAAATTTCTTTGCTTATTTTTTCAATCACTTCACTTGTAGCTTCATAGACACCTGGGAAGGTACTGATACCAAGTCCCTGGGTCAGACATGGAATAAAGTATTTTGTACCGTTTTCCTGGCAGACCCTGCGAACTTCTTTATCTACCAGTTCCGGCGTCCAGTCGGGTCTGTCGATGGAGGCACTGTCAATACCGCCCATAAAAGTTATCTGACCTCCGTATTTTTCAATCAGTTCCGGAATGTTGTTGGAACTCATAGTTCCCTGCCAGATATCAATCCCCATATCAATCATGTATGGAACCAGTGTTGCAGCGTAAGAATCACTGTGGTGGATAATCAGTTCTACTCCATGAGATTTATAATAGCCGTAAATCTTTTTGTAAGAAGGCAGAATAAATTCCTCAAACATGGCAGGAGAAATAAAGGTTGAAGTCTGGCTGCCCCAGTCATCATGATGAAAAATGGCGTCTGGCTTTATGTATCTGCAGATTTTTTCCGCATACTGCAGTTCCCATTCCGTGAGGTAGTCAATGAGCTCCTGGGTAGCTTCCGGTTCCTCATAAAAATTCATCAGACAGTTCTGGATTTCCTGCAGATGATGACACTGCTCAAAAATACCAGGTGCTATGAACTGAGTAACAAAATATTCTTTTCGGTCAATTTCCTCTGCAGCTTTGATATAAGGTTCCCATTCAGCATCAGAATAATCCAGCCGCGGTGCGTGTACATAATTTTTCCAGTCTGTAATATCCTTGCATACGATGTGTTCCTCATCGTGAATAGGGAAACCGCCCGGCGTACCTTCCGGCCATACATTGGTTACACCCCAGGCATTTTTCATAGGACCTTTCCCATATTCCGGTGCCGGGTTATTTACCGTATAAGGATTATTCATAAGCATAGCCAGTGCTTCATACTGATTTACATAACGGTCCGGTTTCCCGCCCCGGACGGTTTCTAATAAGTTTTGCCTTTTTGTGAGCATACGCAATACCTCTTTGTGACCGGGTACATGAACTGTACCCGTATAATCTCATAAAGGGCTGTTGGTGGACCAGCTCCTTCTTGCCTGACCTTATGATAACAGGAAAGGCGGCAGTCTGTAAATCCGTATAAATAAGGTAAAATCCTTTTAGTATTGCGACACTGTGTAGGAAACCCTACATTTCCTCATTATCCAGAAGGCGGAAGGACAGATTCAGATAAAACAGTTCGTCCGGGTCTTCCAAATCCGTTTCCAGAATACTTTTAATTCGCTCCAGACGGTACAGAAAGGTACTCCGGTGGATAAAGAGAGCCTTGGCGCTTTGAACAGTATTCAGATTGTGTTCCAGATAGACACGCAGAGTTTTCATGTATTCCGTATTCTGCAGTTTGTCGGATTTTTGTAAATCCAGTAATTTCTCGTAACAGAGCATATGGCCGGGAAAAGTTTTTACGGACTGCCGGAGAATATAAGGCAGGGCAATCTGGTTAAAATGATGAATCCAGAGCTGGGGACGGATTTCCAGCCCCAGAGTCAGGGCGGTGAGACCCTGCAGATACTGCCTGCGCAGATTCATGTGCCCGCACATGGAACGGCTGTATCCGGCTTTTAACATACTGTCCCGGATAAAATATACAAGTCCCCGGAAAATGTCTTCCGCTTCCATTTTTAATAGTGTTTCGTTATAGAAGCTTACCACATATTCCTTGAAAACAAGACTGCAGGAAGCGGGAAATTTATTTTTGATATACTGGCATATGGTATTCCCGTTCAGGGAAGACGGCCCTTCTGTCTGAATGACGGAGCACAGATAGGTATGCTCTGCCAGCCAGCCCACATTGGTGAGCAGATGGCTGATACCCATGTAATCGGCAGTGCGGTCCGATAAAACGCTCTGAAAAATAGATTGCAGAGTCGTACTGCGGGAAGAGGATTCTGACTGCATACGGTGCAGAATGTACTCTGCGTGATGAGCCAGAATGGTAATCAGATACCAGTCTGCATCTGTGAGAGGCGTTCCGTTTTCGAGAATGGAGAGCTGGTATGCCGGTTTTTCATCCAGAAACAGGCGGATGTTCAGAGAACGGTGTCCGGTAAGATAGGCCGGAAAGAGGAAAGGCTTTGGAGAAGCGTCCTCCAGATGAAAATTTTCGTCCTGAATCAATGCGTGAATATAATCCAGACGGAGCGTATGATTTTCAAATATCTGCTGTTCTTCGGGAAGCTGGGAAAGTCCCCGGTGGGCCACCAGAGAAAAATCCATATTCATAATGCACAGAGGATTTTTAAATACGGGCTGGGAGATTTCCAGTAAATCGGACAAGGAACCATTCTGATGACAAATGGATACCAATTGCCCTTCCCATTCTTCATAGTAATCAAAAATAGACTGGATACAGTTAAATACATGAATAACTGAAGTATGGCAGGACAGCAGCAGACAGGAAAAACGACCCTCCGGGAGATGGGAGGTCTCATTTTTCTGGCAGATAATCAGCACGGCATCCTCTGGTATGGATGAAAAAACATCCAGGTCTAAAATAGCGTCTGTGAGATAAATATGGTTATTTTTAAACCCCTTGTCTGCCTCAAAGAAAAAGGGACGGGCAAGGGGTTGGTTTTTGGATAAAAGCCGATAGTCAGCAATGTGAAATTGTTCCTTCAAATTTTGATATAGTAAAATAGAGGTAAGCTGCAAAGTAAAATTCTCCCCCTTTCCTCAGACAATAAAGGTTTTTGCCAGTTCTGCCGCGTCGACAGCGGATTCTGTGTAAGCGTCAGCGCCGATATGCTCAGCAAATTCTTTTGTCACGGCGCCGCCGCCGCGTTTTATAGTGTTTTACAATGGTCTGGAGGAACAGCCGGACAGGAAAATCTTAAGACTGTCTGATTTGTATACTATAAAAGAAGAATACAGTCTGGAGCTGAAAGCAGTTATGCTGAATGTAAACAGCGGGCACAACAAAGAGCTGATGAAAATGAGTCATACCTTGTGGGAATACGCGGAATATACGGCGAGAGTGAGGAAACACGCGGAGGAAATGGAACTGGCCGAGGCAGTAGAGAGAGCCATAGAAGAGTGTATAAAGGAAGGGATACTGAAAGAATTTCTGGAGAAGAATCGAGTGGAGGCGAAGAGCATGAGTATATTTGAGTATGACCAGGAAAAGCATATGAGGCAGGAGATGGAAGAAGCCTGGGAGGAAGGAAAGAAGGAAGGAAAGCGAGAGTTGCTCTGTAAACTGATACAGAAGAAGATACAGAAAGGAAAAACTACGGCAGAAATCGCAGAGGATTTAGAAGAACCGGAAGAGGTCATAGCGGAAATTTTGCAAGATTCAAACTGCTCTTTATCTAAATAAAACAAAAGAGGAGTGTTGAGAAATTTGCATAAAAAGTGAACGAAAAACAACGGAGAAAATGCAAAAATAATTTTGACTATATTAGCGCGTTGAAGTGCGAAAAGTCAAAAGGGAGAAGTGCTGCCAAGGGTATTGTTTTGGGGATTTAAAGGTGCTATGATTAGGAATCGTAAAGAGAAACTTTTAAATATGCAAAGAAAAAGAAAAGAGGCAATGCTATATGGCAGCAAAAGAAAATAAAACAGAGGGAAAGAAGAGTTTTAAACAGAAATTTCATGATTATTGTATGAGACAGTCCTTGATTGCACCTTTTGGACTGAATGACAAAGAAGATAAATA
Organism: Blautia acetica; assembly: GCF_038739805.1. Lineage (NCBI taxonomy): Bacteria > Bacillati > Bacillota > Clostridia > Lachnospirales > Lachnospiraceae > Blautia > Blautia acetica. The sequence goes on from NZ_JBBEWO010000009.1 coordinate 29,228, forward strand.
TTACCACAGCATTTTTAACTTTACAAAATAGGAAGAGTAAAAATGACGAAAAAGAAGAGGTTTGTGTGCAGAACACAGTCTCTTCTTTTTTTGCGGTTAAAAACAGTGGAAATGTGGGAATGTCTTGAATCCAGCCGGAGACATGGGGTATAATGTCTCTTACGACCATGAAACAGACAAAAGAGGGGGATTGTGATGAAAAGTACATGGAGACAAAAGCTGATAGGAGACAAAAGTTTTTATAAGATGGTGCTGCTCATAGCCGTACCGATTATGATTCAGAATGGTATTACGAATTTTGTAAGTCTTCTGGACAACATTATGGTGGGTCAGGTCGGGACAGAGCAGATGACCGGTGTGGCCATTGTCAACCAGTTGATTTTTGTATATAATCTGTGCATTTTCGGAGGGGTTTCCGGTGCGGGGATTTTTACAGCACAGTTTTTCGGGCAGAAGGATGATGAAGGCGTGGCAAATACCATGCGGTTTAAACTTTACATGGGAGTAATTCTGACGGGAATTACGATTCTGCTGTTTCTTACTTTTGGGGAATCGCTCATTCAGATGTATTTAAACGGAAATCAGGACGGAGGAGATGTGGCTGCCGCACTGCGCTATGGAAAAGAATATCTGAGAATTATGCTCATAGGTCTGCCGCCGTTTATGCTGGTGCAGGTTTATGCCAGTACACTGAGAGAGTGCGGAAGAACTGTTACACCTATGAAGGCAGGTATTGTGGCTGTGATAGTGAATCTGGTATTTAATTATTTTCTGATTTACGGTAAATTCGGATTTCCAAAGCTGGGTGTGGCGGGAGCCGCAGTTGCAACCGTGATGTCCCGCTATGTGGAGGCTTTTATTGTAGTGGGCTGGACACACAGGCACAGGGAAATCAATACCTATATTTCAGGTCTGTATAAGACTGCAAAGATACCGGGATATCTGGTGAAAAGGATTCTGATAAAGGGAACGCCGCTGCTGCTGAACGAGACTCTTTGGGCGGCGGGCATGGCTATTCTTTTGCAGTGTTATTCTGTCAGAGGCATGAACGTAGTTGCCGGAATGAACATTTCCAATACGATTTCTAATTTGTTTAATGTGGTATTTATTGCTCTGGGAGATTCTGTGGCTATTGTGGTGGGACAGCTTCTGGGGGCAGGCAAAATGGAAGAGGCAAAGGACACAGACAGAAAGATGATAGCCTTTTCTGTAGCCTGCTGTACTCTTATAGCGCTGGTCATGCTGGCCATTGCACCGCTGTTTCCACAGCTTTACAATACCAATGCCCAGTCCAGGGAATTTGCGAAATATTTTATTATGGTGACAGCCGTGTTTATGCCGCAGAATGCCTTTTTGCATGCCGCTTATTTTACCCTGCGTTCCGGAGGGAAGACGATAGTTACCTTTTTCTTTGACAGCGTGTTTATATGTTGTGTAAGTGTACCTATTGCGTATTTGCTGGGACATTTTACAAATTTGTATGTGGTGTATATTTTTATTGCTGTACAGCTTGCAGATATCGTGAAGTGCTTTATTGGATTTATTTTGGTGAAAAAAGGTGTCTGGCTGCAGAACATTGTAGAAGTATAAAAGAAAAACAGGGAATCCCTGACAGTATGACGTAGAAAGAATACGTCCGGCTGTCAGGGATTTTTTTATTTTACTGCGCTGTCTTACAAAAATTTTACCATGATTTTTGAAAACTGTGGTAGTTTCCAAGACGTATTCCCGTTAAACTAAAACCCGGACTTAGCGTTAAAGAAGTAAAATATGAGAAATTGTAATGGAGTTTTAAGGGAGGAAGAAATCGGTGTCGGGAATTGCATTAAAGAATGTCTGCAAGATGTATGACGGTGCACATTATGCCGTAAAAGATTTTAACCTGGAAATACAGGATAAAGAATTTGTAATCTTCGTAGGTCCTTCGGGTTGTGGGAAATCCACTACGCTGCGTATGATTGCGGGACTGGAGGAAATCAGCGACGGAGAGTTATGGATAGACGGGGAACTGTGCAATTATTATGAGCCCGGAGAGCGGGGGCTTTCCATGGTTTTTCAGAATTATGCCCTGTATCCCAATATGACGGTTTATGGAAATCTGGCTTATGCCTTGAAAATCAGGAAAATACCGAAAAAGGAAATTGATGAAAAGGTACATAAGGTGGCGAAAACATTAGAAATCGAGCATTTGCTGGACAGAAGGCCGGCGGCGCTCTCCGGGGGACAGAAGCAGAGGGTGGCAATCGGAAGTGCCATTATCCGAAAACCAAAAGCTTTTCTCATGGATGAACCCCTGTCTAATCTGGATGCCAAGTTAAGGGCGCAGATGCGTATTGAACTGGCTAAGCTGCACAAAGAACTGGAAACTACAGTAGTCTATGTAACCCACGATCAGACGGAAGCCATGACTCTGGGCAGCAGAATTGTGGTTATGAAGGACGGTGTGGTGCAGCAGGCAGATACCCCTCAGAATGTGTACAATTCTCCATCAAATCTTTTTGTGGCAGGCTTTATCGGATCTCCTTCCATGAATTTTTTGGAGGCCTGGGTGTCTGTGGAAGACGGCAGAACGGTGCTGTACCCCGGAGGAAGTGAACTGGGCAAAAAGGTTTATCTGGACGGAGAAAGAGGAGAGCTGGTAAGACAGAAAGAAAACGGAAAGAAAGTGATTCTGGGTATTCGTCCGGAGGATATTTACGAATATGAAGAGGCTGTGGAGAAGGGATTTGCCCAGAACTGCCAGGGCCTGGAGGAAACGGTGGTAACCAGGGAAATGCTGGGGGCAGAGGTGATTCTTTACTATGAGTCCCAGGAAAGGACCCATGCGGTAAGGCTCAGCCCGGAAAATCAGACCCAGACAGGGGAAAAGATTACTCTTTACTTTGATACAGAGAAAATCCATGTTTTTGATATGGAAACAGAAGAAAATTTATTTTACAGGGAGGATGTGCAGGCATGAACACGGGAAAAAAGAAGAAAATAAATCTTGCGCCTTACGGCTATCTTCTTCCATGTATGGCAGTTTTTGCGGTATTTCTGTTTTATCCGTTTTTTAAGACCATTTACCTGAGTCTTTATAAAACCAACAAAATGGGAGAAGCAAAGCTGTTTGTGGGTCTTGGCAATTATACAGAACTGCTCAGTTCTGCTTCCTTTCGGAACAGCTTAAAGGTAACACTGATATTTGTGGTGATTGTGGTTCTGGGAAGTATGCTTTTGGGGCTGATTGCGGCAGTTCTCTGCAACAAGGCATTTCCGGGAATTCGGTTTTTCAGTACGGCGTATGCATTGCCTATGGCCATTGCGTCCAGCTCTGCAGCCATGATTTTCCAGATTATGCTTCATCCTTCTGTGGGCATTGTGAATAAGCTGCTGGGGCTTGATATTAACTGGCTGAATGACCCTAAAACAGCCCTTTACTGTGTGGCTATTCTCACCGCATGGCTCAACAGCGGTATTAATTTCCTGTATTTTTCCGCAGGGCTTGGAAACATTGATGAAACCATTTACGAAAGAGCTTCTGTAGACGGTGCCAGCGGTGTGCAGCAATTTTTTACACTGACGCTGCCGGGACTTTCCCCGATTATGTTTTACACTCTGGTAGTAAATATTATTCAGGCGTTCCAGTCTTTTGGACAGATTAAAATTTTGACAGAAGGCGGACCAAATGAGAGCACGAATGTCATTGTGTATTCCATTTACCGTGACGCTTTCTTTAACTACAGATTTGGAAGTGCGGCGGCTCAGTCTGTTATCCTGTTTTTCATTGTAATGCTGATTACGCTGGTGATGTTCCGCATAGAAAAGAAAGGAGTGAAATACTCGTGATACAGAGCGAAAATCTGGTTCTGGAACATCCGGAACAGAAAAATTCTATATCGAAAGAACAGCTTCTGGAATTGAAGCGTCAGATGAACAGCAAGGCTTTGGCTAAGCGCAGAGCCCGCACAGGACTGCGGGTGACGGCCAATTTTGTTTTGGCTTTTGTGGTGCTGCTGCCTCTTTTATATGCGGTGAGCATTGCATTTATGCCCTCCGGCGAACTGTTTACCATGGATTTGAATTTAGTTCCCAAAAATCCAACCTTCAGCAATTTTAAAGACGCCATGACCAATGTACCTTTGCTTCGTTTTATTTTAAACTCTTTTATCATGGCGGGGTGTATTACCCTGGGTCAGATTGTGACCTGTTCTCTGGCTGCATTTGCCTTTTCCTTTCTGGACTTTAAGGGAAAGGGCGTACTCTTTATGATTGTTATGGCGACCATGATGGTTCCCGGAGAGGCAACGATTATTTCCAACTATCTGACGGTGGGAAATCTGGGGATGCTGGACACGTATTCTGTATTGATTGTACCTTATCTGACATCAGCAATGGGGATTTTCCTGTTCCGTCAGTTTTATATGACCTTTCCGATTTCCCTGTATGAATCTGCCAAGCTGGACGGCTGCGGCAATCTGAGATTCATTGTGCGGATTTTGATTCCGCTTACCAAGTCGGCAATCGGAGCTATGGCGGTTTACACGTTCATTAATGCATGGAATATGTATATGTGGCCGCTTTTGGTAACAGGTTCAGACCAGATGAGAACAGTACAGATTGGTATTAGTATGCTGAACAGCATTGATTCCCAGTCCATTACCCTGATGATTGCAGGTGTGGTAATTGTAATTATTCCGTCCATTTCTATTTTTATCGTAGGACAGAAACAGCTTATCAGAGGCATGTTCTCTGGAGCAGTCAAAGGCTAAAAAGCAAAAAAGGAGAAACGTAAATGAAGAAAAAATTGATTTCGGCACTTTTAATCGGAGTAATGTCCATGAGCGCTCTGGCAGGCTGCGGAAGCGGAAAAAGCCTGGAAGAGACACCGGCGGCAACGGACGGCAGCGACAGCCAGAAAACAGAAAGTACAGACGAGGAATTTTCCATGGCAGACGCAAAAGATGTAAGCGGAACAGAAATTTCTTTCTGGCATTCTATGGGCGGTGTCAACGGACAGGCGATTGATGCATTGGTAGAGAAATTTAACGAAGAAAATGAATATGGCATTACAGTAAACGCGCAGTATCAGGGAGAATATGACGATTCTCTGAACAAATTAAAAAGTGCGCAGATTGGAAATATGGGAGCGGATTTAGTGCAGGTGTATGAAATCGGAACCAGATTTATGATCGAATCCGGCTGGATTACTCCTATGCAGAATATGGTAGATGCAGACAATTATGATTTGTCTCAGATTGAACCAAACCTGGCAGCTTACTACACCATTGATGATGAGTTGTATTCTATGCCGTTTAACTCTTCTACTCCGATTATGTATTACAACAAGGATATGTTCGAGAAAGCCGGTATTACAGAGATTCCGGACAGCCTGGAAGCCATTGAGGCGGTAGGAGATAAGCTGTTGTCCGACGGCGGTGCAGGGGAAGTGATGTCTCTGAGTATTTACGGCTGGTTCTTTGAGCAGTTTATGGGCAAACAGGGGCTGGAGTATGCCAATAATGGAAACGGAAGAGAAAAAGCAGCTACAGCGGTAGCTTTTGATGAAAACGGCGGTGCAAAGAATATTCTGACCGCTTGGAAATCTCTGTATGATAAGGGATTTGCACCAAATGTAGGAAAAGGCGGAGACGCAGGACTGGCTGATTTCTCAGCAGGAAAGTCCGCAATTACTTTAGGATCTACCGCTTCTTTAAAGCAGATTCTGCAGGATGTAAACGGCAAGTTTGAAGTGGGAACCGCTTATTTCCCGAAAATCAAATCCAGCGATGAAGGCGGTGTATCCATCGGAGGCGCTTCTCTTTGGGCGCTGAACAATGATGACCCGAAAAAGACAAGAGCGACCTGGGAATTTGTAAAATTCCTGATTTCCCCGGAATCTCAGGCATACTGGAATGCACAGACCGGTTACTTCCCTGTTACAACAGCGGCTCAGGACGAGCAGGTGTTTAAAGACAATGTTGCAAAATATCCACAGTTCCAGACAGCCATTGACCAGCTGCATGATTCTTCCCCGGAATACACAGGCGCATTGCTCAGCGTGTTCCCGGAAGCAAGAGCAACGGTGGAATCTGAGATTGAAAATCTGCTAAATGGCAACGAAGATGTGGACGGTGCAGTGAAAAACATGGCAGATGCTATTAACAAGTCCATTGAGGAATATAATCTTGTAAATGAGTAAGAAAGAACAGGGTGAAGACCAGATGACAAAAGTATTTGCACACAGAGGCGCCAGCGGCTATGCTCCGGAAAATACGCTGGAAGCCTTTGCTCTGGCCGGGGAGCAGGGCGCTCAGGGAATCGAACTGGATGTGCAGCTGACGAAAGACGGCGAAGTGGTGGTTATTCATGACGAAACCATTGACCGGGTCAGTACCGGAAAGGGTGCAGTCCGGGATTATACACTGGAAGAATTGCGGAGATTTTCTTTCCATAACCACAAAAAAGAGTATGAGGGCGTGCAGATTCCTACGCTAAGAGAAGTTTTGGAACAGGTAAAGCCCGGCGGCATGGAGGTCAATATTGAACTGAAAACCGGTATTTACTGGTATCCGGGGCTGGAAGAGAAGACGGTAGAATTGGTAAAGGCAGCCGGTATGGAAAATAGAGTGATTTATTCTTCTTTTAATCACTACAGTGTACAGAAAATACTGGAACTGGATGCGGAGGCAGAAACGGCCTATCTCTACAGCGATGTATTGTTAAATGTGGAAAACTATGCAAAAAATACCGGGGTATGTGGACTGCACCCGGCAGTGTATCATCTGAAAATGGCGGATTTTCTGGAAAGCTATCGAAGAAGCGGCTTGAAAGTCCGGGTGTGGACGGTAAATGACGAGGCGGATATGAGGCAGTTCATAGAAAAGGATTTAGAGGCTGTGATTACCAATTATCCGGACAGGGCTCTGAGGGTGAGAGATGAAGTGAATCAAAAATAGATAAGACAGCTGAAACTCATGTGAGGACATGGTTTCAGCTGTTTTATGAATGATTGTTTCGCCTGTTTACAATGGTCAGCAGCCGGAATAGCTGCATGAGTGAAACCGCAAGAGCGGCCACATAGGTCAAAGCCGCTGCGGTAAGCACTTTTTTGGAGCCATAAATTTCATCGGATGTGAGGATTCCGCAGGTTTCAATGGCCCGGATAGCCCGTCTGCTGGCATCAAATTCTGTGGGTAGCGTAAAAAGCTGAAAGAGGGTGGAAAGCCCGAAACAGGCAACACCCACATAAGCCAGTGTGCCCATAGAAGAACCGGAACCGGCAAAGAGCAGTCCGATTAGAATCAGGGGCATAGCCAGCTTGGAACCCAGGTTTGTAACGGGAATAATAGCATTTCGCAGCCTGATAGGCGCATAGTTCTGCGCATATTGAATGGCATGTCCGGCTTCGTGGGCAGCGACACCGATAGCAGCAGTGGAAGTCTGATGATAGACACTGTCTGAAAGCCGTATGACGTTATTTCTGGGGTCATAGTGGTCGGTGAGGCTACCGCTTACTCTCTCGATTCTTACGCTGTAGAGCCCATTGGCGTCCAAAACCCGTCTGGCAGCATCATAGCCGGTCATATTCCGCATGGAGTACTGTGTGGAGTAGCGGCGGAAGGTGCTGTTGACATGGGAACTGGCCCACATGGCAAAGAGAACAGCAGGAAGTACATAAACCACATAAGAATAATCTATAAACATTTCTTTCATCTCCCGTAAGATAATCTATAATCAGTATACTACGCCAAAAAAAATTATATGCAAGAAAAAGAATATAAAAAATTATAAAACTTATAGAAAAAATTAGACAAATCAAAACCGCAAATTTTGTTTGATTTTACAAGATTGAAATTCAAAAGCAAGTGTGGTAATGTATTTATACAGATTATCGGAAACGTTACCGATATCGTTACCGGAAACACAGAGAAAGGGATAAAAGGAGAAGAGAGATGAGAGCAAGCGGAATATTACTTCCTGTTTCGGCACTTCCGTCACAGTATGGAATCGGCAGTTTTTCAAAAGAAGCCTATGAGTTTGTCAATCAGTTAAAAAGGGGAGGACAGCATTACTGGCAGATTCTGCCTCTGGGTCCCACAGGATACGGAGATTCCCCGTACCAGTCCTTTTCTACTTATGCAGGCAATCCATATTATATTGACCTGGAAACGCTGGCAGAAGAAGGACTGCTTACCAAAGAGGAATGTGAGGCCTGTGATTTTGGGAGTCATGCTTCTTATGTGGATTATGAGAAAATTTATTACGGAAGATTTGATATTTTACGGAAAGCCTTTGGAAGATTTGAACCGGGGGAAGATTTTGCGCAGTTTGTAAAAGAGAATGCTTTCTGGCTGGAAGATTACAGTCTCTATATGGCTGTGAAAAACAGTTTGAACGGGGTGAGCTGGAGTGAGTGGGAATCTGACTTAAAGGGAAGAAATCCTGATGTGCTGGAACAGAAGAAAGAAGAACTGGCAGAAGAAATACAGTTTGTCCGTTTTCAGCAGTATGAGTTTCTGAAGCAGTGGACAAAGCTGAAAGCTTATGCAAATGAGCAGGGGATTAAGATTATTGGAGATATTCCCATTTATGTTGCCTTTGACAGTGCGGACGCATGGGCAAATCCGGAGCTTTTCCAGTTTGATGAAGATTGCACACCTCTCGCAGTGGCAGGCTGTCCGCCGGATGCTTTTGCGGCTACGGGACAGCTTTGGGGGAACCCGCTGTATCGCTGGGATTATCATGAAAAAACAGGATTTGTCTGGTGGATTCAGAGATTGAAATATTGTTTTAAACTTTACGATGTGGTGAGAGTAGACCATTTCAGAGGATTTGATGAATATTATGCGATTCCATATGGAGATAAGACTGCAGAATATGGAACATGGCAGCAGGGCCCGGGAATGAAACTGTTTGAGGCTGCAAAAAGGGAACTGGGCCAAGTAGATATTATTGCAGAGGATTTGGGTTATCTGACAGAGAGTGTGTTAAAACTGGTAAGAGATACGGGTTATCCGGGCATGAAAGTGCTGCAGTTTGCCTTTGATTCCAGGGAGGAGAGCGATTATCTTCCGCACAACTATGAGAAAAACTGCGTCGTATATACAGGAACACATGACAATAATACGGTGCTGGGCTGGCTGGATGAAATGTCTCCCAAGGACAGAGCCTTTGCACAAAAATATATGAATTATGCAGATAAAGAGAAAAAAGATTTGCCATGGGATTTTATTCGGCTTGCAATGGCATCTGTAGCGAATCTGGCGGTGATTCCGATTCAGGATTATCTGTGTCTGGGCAGCGAGGCCAGAATCAACAAACCCTCCACTCTGGGAACAAACTGGAAATGGCGACTGCGGCCCGGAGAACTTACAGATGAGGTTCTGGAAAAGATGTACGATATGACAAAACTTTACGGAAGACTCTCGTAAGGGGAAATGGGAGGAAAATACCGTAATGGGAAACATGACGATAAAAGACATAGCAAAGAAATGCGGGGTTGGTGTCAGCACAGTATCCCGTGCTATGAACAATCATCCGGATATCAATCCGGAAACAAAGGAAAAAATTTTAAAAACCATTGCCCAATCGAACTATGTGCCCAATAACAGTGCACGAAATCTGAAGCGTACCGATACCAAAGCCATTGCTGTGCTGGTCAAGGGCATAGGAAATACCTTTTTCAGTGATTTGGTCAGCGGGCTGGAGAGAGAATGTCAGCACATGAATTACAGCTGTATCCTGCAGCATGTAGAGGAGCAGGAAGATGAACTGGATATTGCCCTGCACATTACCAAAGAGAAAAAACTGCGGGGACTGGTCTTTTTAGGAGGAAACTTTTCCCACCCAAAGGAGAAAATGGAGCAGTTGGAGGTGCCTTATGTGCTGAGTACGATTCGTACCTCAGATATGGAAGACAAAAAATATGCGGCTGTTTCGGTAGATGACTTTAAAGAAAGTTATAAGATGACAGAATATCTGATCCATCTGGGACACAAAAAAATTGCCATTCTGACTGCACCAAAAGAGGATAAGAGTATTGGAAAGCTGCGTCTTTTGGGGTATCAGAAGGCATTAAGAGATTATGGGATTCCGTATTCTGAGAAGCTGGTGAGTTATATGGACGCAGAGGAGGACAGATATTCTTTCCGTTCCGGCTATAAGCTGACCAGGCAGCTTTTAATGGATACAGAGTTTACGGCTTTGTATGCGACGTCAGATACGATGGCGATTGGAGCCTGCAGAGCTTTGAAAGAGGCAGGAATTTCGGTTCCGGGGCAGTGCTCTGTGGCAGGATTTGACGGTATGGATACCGGGGAATTTTATATACCCAGTATTACCACCATACGCCAGCCGGTGGAACAAATAGCAAAGGCTACGGCGGATTTGCTTTTTGATATGATAAATGGGAAAGAGAAGCCCAGACAGTTGATTTTTGAAGGAGAACTGGTAGAAAGAGAATCTACCATTCCCCCTGCAGACAAAGAAAAGCAAAGTTCAAATGGAACAATGAAACGTGAAAAATAACACAGCGAGGAGAAAAGACGTGGAAAAAAAATTAGAAGCCTTACTTGAAGAAAAATTTCAAAAAAATTTAGATAACTGTACTAAGGAGGAGCTCTTTGAGGCGCTGCTCATATTTACCAGGGAAGCAGCAGAAAAACTCCCTGCCAATACAGGAAATAAGAAATTATATTATATTTCCGCAGAGTTTCTGATTGGCAAGCTTTTATCAAATAATCTGATTAATCTTGGATTATATGAAGAGGCGGAACAGATATTGAAGAAACATGGATATGAATTATGCGATATAGAAGAACTGGAACAGGAACCCTCTCTTGGAAACGGGGGACTGGGAAGACTGGCTGCCTGTTTTCTGGATTCCATTGCTACCCTGGGGCTGCCGGGGGACGGTATTGGTCTGAATTACCATTTCGGACTGTTTCGGCAGAAATTCCGGAATCATAAGCAGAAAGAGGTGAAGAATCCCTGGATTACAAAAGAAAGCTGGCTTATGCGGCAGCCGGAAAGCTTTCAAGTGCAGTTTAAAGACTTTGAAGTGGAATCTGTATTGTATGATATTGCTGTTCCGGGATATGAATCCGGGTGTGGAAGACTGCATCTGTTTGACGTGAAATCTGTGGATGAAAGTATTGTTTCTGAGGACAGTATTGATTTTGACAAAGAGGAAATCCGTAAAAATCTTACCCTGTTTCTGTACCCGGATGATTCGGATGATGCAGGCCGTAAACTGCGTATTTATCAGCAGTACTTTATGGTAAGCAGCGGCGCACAGCTGATTTTGCGGGAATGCGAGCAGAAGGGATATGATTTGCATAAACTTCACGAACATGTAGTGATTCAGATTAATGACACACATCCGTCTATGGTGATTCCTGAATTGATTCGTCTGCTTAAAGAGAGAGGATTTTCCATGGATGAGGCCATTGATACGGTAAGCAGAACCTGTGCGTATACCAACCATACAATTCTGGCAGAAGCGCTGGAAAAATGGCCTATGGAGTATCTGGAGGAAGTAGTTCCGCACCTGGTACCGGTGATTCAGGAATTGGACAAAAGAGTAAGAAGCAGGTATGAAGACGAATCGGTATATATCATAGACAAAGACGAAAGAGTGCATATGGCACACATGGATATTCACTATGGATTTTCTGTCAATGGTGTGGCAGCCCTTCATACAGAAATCCTGAAAGAATCCGAATTAAAGAATTTTTACGATATTTATCCTGAAAAGTTTAACAATAAGACGAATGGTATTACCTTCCGCCGCTGGCTTCTTCACTGCAATAGACAGCTTAGCGCTTACTTGGAAACTCTGATTGGGAGCGGGTTCAAAAAAGATGCTGCTGAACTGGAAAAGCTTTTGGCCTTCAAAGGCGATGAAAATGTATTGCAGAAGCTGGCTGAAATTAAGCTGGAGAAAAAACTGGAATTCAAGAAATTTATGAAGGAAACACAGGATATAGAGTTAGATGAAAATTCCATTATCGATGTGCAGGTGAAACGTCTTCATGAATATAAACGGCAGCAGATGAATGCCTTGTATGCGATTTACAAATATCTGGATATCAAAGCCGGGAATAAGCCGAAGCGTCCGATTACCATGATTTTCGGAGCAAAAGCAGCGCCAGCTTATGTGATTGCAAAGGATATTATTCATTTGATTCTGTGTCTGCAGGAGCTCATTGAGAAGGATCCGGATGTGCGTCCGTATTTCCGTGTGCTGATGATTGAAAATTATAATGTTTCCAAAGCGGCAAAGGTAATTCCAGCAGCTGATATTTCAGAACAGATTTCCCTGGCGTCAAAAGAAGCTTCCGGTACAGGAAATATGAAATTTATGCTGAACGGTGCGCTGACTTTGGGAACGGAAGATGGTGCAAATGTAGAAATCAGAGACCTGGTGGGAGAAGAAAATATTTACATTTTTGGTAAAAAACCACAGGAGGTCATTGACTTATATGCCAGTGAGGGATACTGTGCAAAGGATATTTACGGCCAGGATAAGATGATTCATACACTGGTAGATTTTATTACAGGCGATGAACTGTTGGAAATCGGAGATGAAAAGAGTCTTACTCGTCTTCATAAAGAACTGGTTGGAAAAGACTGGTTTATGACACTTCTGGATACCAGAGAATATATCCGGACGAAAGAACAGGTATATGCAGACTACGAAAATCAGAAGGAATGGAATGAGAAGGTGCTGATGAATATTGCAAAGGCGGGATTTTTCTCTTCAGACAGGACGATTAAACAGTACAATGAAGAAATCTGGCATTTAAAATAAGCAGCAGAAAATGCATGAGAGGTGACAGAAGATGAAAAAGAAGCACTGGAAGCGCATAGGAATTGCAGCAGTTGTATTGCTTTTCCTCATTTATCTGGCAGCAGCTAATTTTCTGGTGAGTGCGGCTCTGGTGCCATCGACCATGGAGAAACTGGACGCTTTTTCCAGAATCACAGAAGACAGCATGGAAGCGTTGGTACAGACGGATGATATAGAACAGCAAAAAGAGAAGGCTTGGGAAGAAACTGAAAAATGGGCGGAAAGTGCCAGAGGAGAGAAAGTGACGAAAACTTCCGAAGATGGTTATAAGCTGGTTGCACAGGAAATTTATGCTTCTTCGGACAGTCATCAATGGGCATTGATTCTCCATGGGTATACAGGCTGGAAAGAGGAGATGTACCCTTTCGCAGCCTGGTACAACCAAAATGATTTTCATGTACTGATGCCGGACATGAGGTGTCAGGGGGAGAGTGAAGGGGATTTTATCGGAATGGGATGGACAGACAGAAAAGATAATCTGATGTGGATACAGTATATTCTGGAAAAAGACCCATCAGCGGAAATTGTCATTCACGGGCAGTCCATGGGAGCAGCCGCCGCTCTGATGCTTACAGGAGAAAAGTCCCTGCCGGATAACGTAAAGGCGGTGATTTCCGACTGCGCCTATACGGATGCGTATGAAATGTTCCGCCAGAAGATGAAAGAGTGGTTTCATCTTCCTGCCTTTCCTCTGCTGGACACAGCAAATCTCATGCTTCAGCTTCGCGGAGGTTATGATTTAAAGAAAGCGTCTGCCCTTGAGGCAGTAAAGAAAAGCCACGTCCCCACTCTGTTCATTCACGGAGATGAGGATAAGATGATAGACGTTGGCATGGCAAAGCAGCTTTATGAAGCGGCTGCCTGCACCAAAGAACTTTTGATCGTGGAAGGTGCAGGACATGCCCAGTCCCAGGATAAGGACCCGGAGACCTATTATGGAACCATTCAGGCTTTTCTGCAGAGAAATACACCGGCTTCTTTTGTTATGAAAAATCCCGAAGAAGTTTTTTTCGATACATAAGAACGGAATTCCTTATAGCGGTCCAGCAGATATTGGTTCTGGTTTCCGTGACAGGAGAGAATATATTCAATAATAGGCTCCGGTGTATCCACAAAGAGGCTGTCTTCATATAAATGCCATTGAATTTCCTGGAAATAAGGGGACAGGAGGGCAGCGCCGTTTTCTTTTCCGAATTTTTCATAGAGTTTTTCTGCAGACAGAATAATACGGCTGTCAAACTCCTGTACAAGCTGGCTGATTTCTGCCATGTGATTCATTCCGTAGGCACTGCACAGAAAGCGTCCCTGAGGTTTTAAAACTCTGGACACTTCTCTGCAGACCTGGGGAATGTCACAGTAAAATAGTACATGATTGGCAATTACAAGGTCGAACTGCTCATCTGGATAGGGAATTTTATGGCAGTCAAAAGCCCGGAAAGAAAAGCGGGAATCCTTTGTGCCGATTTCTCTCTGAGTATCGCGCAGCATTCCCCGGGAAATATCAGAAAGAGTGATGGAAATAGGATTGGGAATCCGGGCGAGACTTTCTTTCCACAGGGCACCGCTTCCACATCCGATTTCCAGAATGTTCATATTTTCAGTGATTTCACACTGCTCAAACAGCCAGGGAAACCATCCCTGTTTGTTTTTGGAATAAAGGCTGTGAAGATGAATTCTGGCAGAAATATTGCTGGAATTTTGATACTGGCTTTTCATACTTTTTTCCATATTAGTAAGATGAATCAGATTCAGCATATGACTCCAGTTGACAGCATGGTTGCTGCGGATTTCTTCTGTGGTATCCTGTATGGCTTTTTCCACCATTTGAAGCTGTTCTATACGGTCTTTAATCAGCTTTTGCTGCAGGTTCAGAGAATTCAGCATAAAATGATAATCCGTATCGTTAATGGTCATTTCTTTAATATCATCAAGAGAAAATCCCAGATATTTTAACAGTAAAATCTGCTGCAGGCGGGCGAAGTCCCGGTCAGTATAAAAACGGGAACCAGAGGAAGACACATAAGAGGGTTTCAATATATTCTGTTTATCATAAAAACGCACAGTCCGGACAGAGATGTTTGCCATTTTGGCAAACTGACCGGAGGTATAGTAGCCGGGAAGCTTCATTGAGAGTTCCTCCATTTCTTACTTATCGTAAATATTATAATAAAAAACAGGGGAAAAGGGAAACTTTTTTGTACGGTATGAAAAAAATAAGAAAATAAAAAAGAAAATCTTAAAAAACAGAAGGAAATCTGGTATAATTAAATGAAAAGTGTAAAAAAAAAGAACGATTGTACAAAGGAGTTTGTTATGGCAAAATATTTTGGAACAGACGGTTTCCGAGGAGAAGCGAATGTGGACTTAACTGTAAATCATGCATATCAGATTGGACGCTTTCTGGGCTGGTATTATGGCAGAAAAAAGCAGCCGGATGAAAAGTGCAGGATATTGATAGGAAAAGATACCAGACTGTCCTCCTACATGTTTGAATATGCATTGGCATCCGGAATTACTGCTTCAGGGGCAGATGCGTGTTTGCTGCATGTAACAACGACTCCTTCTGTGGCTTATGTTGTCAGAACCGAAGATTTTGACTGTGGAGTGATGATTTCTGCAAGTCATAATCCGTATTATGACAATGGTATCAAGCTGATTAACGCGGCTGGTGAGAAGATGGACGAGGAAACTCTTCTGAAAGTGGAAGCTTATATGGATGGTATTTCCGGTGAGATTCCTTTTGCATATAAAGAAAAAATCGGCTGCACTGTGGACTATTCCCAAGGACGCAGCAAATATATGAATTATCTGATTTCCCTTGCTGTGAAATCTTACAGCGGAAAGAAAGTAGGGCTGGATTGTGCAAATGGAAGTGCCTGGATGCTGGCTAAGCAGGTATTCGATGCTTTGGGCGCTGAGACTTATGTGATAAATAATCATCCCGACGGAAATAATATCAATGAAAACTGCGGGTCTACTCATATAGAAGAACTGCAGAAATTCGTAATAGAGAATCATTTAGATGTGGGATTTGCTTTTGACGGAGATGCAGATCGCTGTCTTGCTGTGGATGAAAACGGTAAGCTGGTGGATGGAGACGCCATTATCTATATTTATGGCCGTTATCTCAAAGAAAGAGGGAAGCTGACAGGAAATAAAGTCGTTACTACGGTTATGTCTAATTTCGGTCTTTATAAGGCTTTGGATGAGATTGACGTGGCATATGAAAAAACAGCAGTAGGAGATAAGTATGTATATGAAAGTATGTCAGACAACGGATACCGCATTGGCGGCGAACAGTCCGGACATATTATCTTCCGTAAATATGCGACTACCGGAGACGGAATTCTCACAGCAATCAAGCTGATGGAGGTTATGCTGGCCAAAGACCAGACGCTTTCTCAGCTGGCAGCGCCCATGAAGGTATATCCCCAGGTGCTGGTAAATGTGAGAGTAAAAAATAAGAAAGCAGCGCAGGAAGACCCGGCTGTACAGGCAGCGGTGAAAGCAGCAGAAGAAAAGCTGGGAGACAGCGGAAGAATCCTGGTGCGGGAAAGCGGCACAGAGCCGGTTATCCGCGTTATGGCAGAGGCAGCAGAAAAAGCAGAATGTGAAAGGCATGTGCAGGAAATCGTAGACGTTATTATAAAACAGGGACATCAGGAGGCATAAAATATGTGTGGAATCGTTGGATATGTGGGAAAGGAAAATGCAGCGTCTATTTTAATAGACGGACTTTCAAAACTGGAATACAGGGGCTATGACTCTGCCGGTATTGCAGTGCTGGATGACAGTCAGGAGAACAAAGAAATCGAAGTTATCAAAGCGAAAGGCCGTTTGCAGGCTCTTCGTGAAATGACGGATAATGGAAGAGCAGTAAAGGGCTGCTGCGGAATCGGCCATACCCGGTGGGCAACTCATGGAGAACCCTCTGTGGTGAATGCACACCCTCATGTATCAAAAGACAGAAAAATTGCAGTGGTACACAATGGCATTATTGAAAATTACAAGGAAATCAAAGAATATTTGCAGAAAAAGGGATATGAATTTCTATCTGAGACAGATACAGAAGTCATTGCACATCTGCTGGATTACTATTACAAAGGAAATCCCCTGGAAGCCATCACAAAAGTGCTGGGAAGGGTGAGAGGTTCTTATGCCCTGGGAATTCTGTTTCAGGAAAATCCGGGTGTGATGTATGCAGTGAGAAAAGACAGTCCTCTGATTATCGGAAAATCTGCCCAGGGAAATTTTATTGCGTCGGATGTTCCTGCAATTTTGAAGTATACAAAGACGGTATGTTATATTGATGACAGAGAAATTGCAGAAATTACAGCAGACAGCATTCGTTTTTATGATGTAGACCAGGAAGAACTGCAGAAAGAATTCAAAACTGTAGAGTGGGACGCGAAAGCGGCTGAAAAAGAAGGGTTTGAACACTTTATGCTGAAGGAAATCTACGAACAGCCAAAAGCAGTGGCAGATACCATCAGCCCCAGAATTAAAAATGGGAAAATTGTGATTGATGAACTGGAAATGACAGATGAGGATATTAAGAATGTGAGCCGTATTCAGATGGTGGCCTGCGGTTCTGCTTATCATGTGTGTGTATGCGCGAAGTATGTGCTGGAGGAATTGGCTCAGATTCCGGTAGATGTGGACTTGGCGTCTGAATTCCGGTATAGAAATCCGCTTCTGACAGAAAACACTCTGGTCATTGTGGTGAGCCAGTCCGGTGAGACGGCAGATTCTCTGGCGGCTTTAAGAGAATCTAAGAAAAAAGGTTATAAGGTACTGGGAATTGTAAATGTAGTGGGAAGTTCTATTGCCAGAGAAGCGGACAGTGTGTTCTATACCTGGGCAGGGCCGGAGATTTCCGTGGCAACAACGAAAGCCTACAGCACACAGTTGGCAGCGGTATATCTGATTGGTCTGCTTTTCGGAAAAGTGAGAGGCACGATTAAGGACAAAGAATATAAAGAGTATATTCAGGAATTGGGAAAACTTCCCGAGAAAATTCAGCGGATTCTGGATGAAAAGGAAAGAATTCAGTGGCTGGCAAATAAATATTCCCATGCAAGAGATGTATTTTTCATCGGAAGAGGATTGGACTATGCCATTTCTCTGGAGGGTTCTTTGAAACTGAAGGAAATTTCCTATATCCATTCTGAGGCTTATGCAGCAGGAGAATTGAAACACGGTACGATTTCGCTTATTGAAGAAGGCGTTCTGGTCATTGGAGCAGCTACACAGCCTGCATTATTTGAAAAGGAAATCAGCAATCTGGTAGAGGTGCGCAGTCGTGGAGCGTCAGTATTGGGATTGACTTCTTACGGAAATTATACAATGGAAGATATTGCGGATTTTACCGTGTATGTGCCTAAAACAAAAGACACTTTTACCACCAGTCTGGCGGTGATTCCTCTGCAGCTTTTGGCGTATTATATCTCAGTGGCCAAGGGACTGGATGTGGATAAGCCCAGAAATCTGGCAAAAAGTGTGACAGTAGAATAAGGGAAAATGCAAAAGATGTCGGACAGAAAAGGGCTGTAAGCGCTGTGTCCGGCATCTTTTCTCAATGGAGCCGCATTGACTTGTATAGGATATTTTGCTAGAATGATTCTGCACAAATGATGATTCCGAAAGAAAGGTGCTGGTATGAATTATATTGTTTTGGACTTAGAGTGGAATCAATGTCCTTATGGAAAGGGAAGAGAGAATAAGAAACTGCCTTTTGAAATTATCGAGATAGGTGCGGTGAAACTGAATGAAAAGCGGGAAATTGTAGATTCTTTTCAGCAGATTGTAAAACCCTGTGTTTATCGAAAGCTGCATTTTCGCACAAAAGAGATTTTGGATATTGATGTAGCAACACTGGAAAAGGGTATGCCTTTTGCCAAAGCGGCAAAGCAGTTTATGAAATGGTGCGGATCTGACGTGAAATTTTGTACATGGGGATGTTCGGATTTGGTTGAATTGCAGCGCAATCTGAAGTATTACCGAATGATAAATCTTTTAAAAGGACCTGTTTTCTATTATGATGTGCAGAAATTGTTTGGATTGTTTTACGAAGGAGAAAAAACTTCCAGGTCTCTGGAATATGCCATAGATTTCCTGTGTATGGGAAAAGAGGGGGAATTTCACAGAGCACTGAATGATGCCTATTACACTGCCGAAATCCTGCAGAAGATTCCCGAAGCTTTTGTACAGGAACATTATTCTATTGACTGCTATCAGAACCCCAAAGCCAGAGGCGAAGAAATTTATCGGGTTTTTGAAAATTATTCTAAGTATATTTCCAGAGAGTTTTATTCAAAAGAAGAAGCGATGGAGGACCGGGAAGTAACGAAAACAAAGTGCTTTCTCTGTGGTCAGACAGCCAGAAAGAAAATACGCTGGTTTTCCCTGAATCCCAAATCCCATCTCTGCCTGGCTTATTGTCCGGAGCATGGGTACTTTAAAGGAAAGGCCAGGATAAAAAAGACAGATGAGGGGAAATATTATGTGGTCAGGACTCTGAAACAGATAGAGGAAGAAGAGGCGGATTTGATTCGGCAGAAAAAGGAAGAGCTGCGGAAGAAGAGACGGCTCAAGAGACACAGTGAAAAGGCGCAGGGTGAGGAAGCAGGAACACCTGTAAAAAAGACGGGAAAGAAAAGGAAAAAGAGAGCATAGACTTTAGGGGGAAGAACTTCTTATTAATTTTATTACCTGCCTGAACAATTTCTTTACGCCGTTATATTACTCTAATGATATTCAGGTGTTATCTGTTGCTATTGTACAGCTTCCTCTGAGAGATAATATGTATGGAGTGCCGTGGGAGCTGGTCAGTGCTATGGGGTGGATTATATTGCTTCCAATTATTATTTTTGTGGCAATTTTTGAGAAACAGATTATGGATGGAATTATGGCAGGCGGTGTAAAGGCTTAGAGCAGGAAAAGCAGACAGGAGGAGAATAAGATGAACTATGATTTAGGAGGAAGCCTGGGAACTCTGGCATTGGCGAAGCACAGAAAAAGCCGTGCCATTAATGCAGAGAATCCTACAGGAGAAAAAGGCAAAGGGGGAATGGCGGCGAGCCCCCTGGGACCATCAAGGAAAGGAAGCCCGTGCCTGCGGGATATACCAAGCGGCGAGACTGTGACATTGGCAGAAATCGAAGGGCCGGGAACCATCAATCATATATGGATTACTGTGACTAATAAAACTACAGAAGCGGACTGCTTTGTTTTAAGGGATTTAGTGCTGCGTATGTATTGGGATGATGAAGAGGAACCCTCTGTGGAAAGCCCTCTGGGAGATTTTTTCTGCTGTGGCTTTGGCAGGGAGTGTATTGTAAATTCACTTCCTATTGCGGCAGTTCCAAGCAGGGGACTGAACAGTTATTTTCAAATGCCGTTTAAAAAGAAAGCAAGAATTACATTGGAAAATCAGCATGTGAATCCGATACCGGCATTTTTCTACCAGATAGATTACTGCCTTTGGGATGACCCTTTACCAGAAGATATTGCTTATTTTCATGCACAGTGGAGAAGACAAAAAATTACGGAGCTTCAAAAAGATTATGTGATTTTGGATAATGTGAGAGGAAAAGGTCATTATGTGGGAACTTATATGGCCTTGACAACATTAGAACGCTACTGGTGGGGCGAAGGAGAAATGAAGTTTTATATTGATGGGGATGAGGAATACCCTACGATATGCGGAACAGGAACAGAGGATTACTTTGGTGGTTCCTGGAGTTTTGCAAAACAGGTGGACGGCAAAACCGTGGAGCAGAACTATTGTACGCCTTATATGGGATATCCCTATTATTCTTCTCATGATGAGGTGATTCACAACGATTATCACAATGATGACTGTATGCCTATGCGGGGATTTTAACGTTGGCATATTCAGGATCCTATTTGTTTTGAAGAAAATTTGAAGGTAACCATTCAGCAGATTGGTGTGGGGTACAGAGGACTTTTTGAGCGTCAGGATGATGTGGCAAGCGTGGCATACTGGTATCAGGCGGAGCCTCATAAGGGTTTTGCTCCCCTGATGGAAAAGGAGGACCGGTGGCCCAGATAAGGAGAGAGGTTTTTGAAAAGACGGGTGTTGGGTTTTGTAATTGGGGTTTGTATTTTGGGTATTACGGGTTGTATGGCAGAGGAACAGGAAAAAGAGAAAGCTCTGAAAGAATCGAGGGAGGCTGATTTGACGATTATGCATATTGATGCAGAAAATCCGGAATTTCAGAAATTTATCCAGCGGGCAGAAAAAGAACTACAGATGGAAATAGAGGTACTTTCCTGCCCAGAGAATGCAGATAACCGCCATGCAAAAATTTCCACTATTTTGGCAGCAGGAGAGGCTTCTGTGGATATTTTTACAGTAAATGACGAAATGGTAAGTGAATTCAAACATAAGCAGTATCTTTATGTACAGCGGAGCCATGGACACCTTTCAAAGAGCAGGAGCATATGGAAAAGAGCAGATTCAGGTTGTACCGCTGCCTCAGTTTACAAGGCAGGCCACGAATATTGCTGCCTGGCAGTATGTTCTGAACCGTTCTTCAAAAAGACAGGACAATGCGGTAAAATTTTTGCAGTATGCAGCCAGCCGTGAAGGTAGTATTGCATACTCAGAATGTATGAGCAGACTGCCCGCCAGAATAGATATTATTTGCGAAGAAGAATTAGATGTTCCTGGATTTGAGGGGCTGAGAGACTATGTGGAAAACGTAGAATTAAAGGAAAGACCTTTGTCAGCCAATACGATGGAGGATATTACAGCTATGGGAAATCTTTTTCAAAAGTATATTACGGATGAAATATCTCAGGAAGATTTTTGCAAAAAGGCCCAGCAAATTACCGATGGCTTTTTCTAAAGCCGCCCGCCTTTTACTCGGCACGCCCGTTTTTACAAGGGCAATTCTATTAACATCTTCTTTGAGGTTCGTTACACTTGTGAGTATAATGAATAAAGGGAGGTCTTGTATGTCAAAGTACGCAGGAACAAAAACAGAAAAGAATCTTATGGAAGCTTTTGCAGGTGAGTCACAGGCACGCAATAAATATACATATTATGCCTCAGCTGCCAGAAAAGCAGGATTTGTGCAGATGGCAAATCTCTTTGAAGAGACTGCAAACCAGGAAAAAGAACATGCAAAAATGTGGTTTAAGGAATTTCACGGAATTCATAATCCGGAAGAGAATCTGAAAGATGCTGCCGAAGGTGAACATGAAGAATGGACAAGCATGTACAAACGTATGGCAGAAGAAGCCAGAGAAGAAGGCTTCGCTGAACTTGCGGAAAAATTTGAATTAGTTGCTGAAATCGAAGCTGCCCACGAGAAACGGTATCTCAAGTTGTTGGATTCTCTGAAAAAGGGAGAAACATTTAAGGGAGAAGCGCCGTTGGGATGGAAATGCAATAACTGCGGATATATTCACATGGGAGATGAAGCACCGGAAGTATGTCCTGCATGTGTACACCCGCAGGCATATTTTGAGAGAAAGACAGAAAATTATTAAAAATGAAATGAAAAAAGCGCTGCAGCATGAAACGTGTACCAGGATATTATATATACTGCCTTTATGAAAGATGCGATGCTCTCTTTTAGGTGAAAAGTACCGATAAAGGAAAACAACGATGGTTCTTGCTTTTTTTTCAAATTTGTGGTAAATTCAAACCCTGTAGCAAGAGGGCGGGGCTGGGAGAGAAACAGTCCCTTTGAGATAAAAGGAGCAAGCATGTCAATCATTATCGACGTTTGTCTGGACGCAGTTCTGGACACAGTAAAACTCATTCCCTTCCTGTTTCTTACGTATTTTATTATGGAATACCTGGAACACAGGACAAAAGCAGCAACGCAGCAGATGGTGCAGAAAGCCGGCAGATTCGGACCGCTTATCGGAGGTGTGCTGGGCGCATTTCCACAGTGTGGTTTTTCGGCGGCAGCTTCCGGTTTCTACGCAGGAGGGGTCATCTCTGTAGGAACGCTTCTGGCCATTTTTCTTTCAACTTCAGATGAAATGCTGCCTATTTTCATTTCGGAATCCGTGGCAGCGGGGACAATTTTTAAGATTCTGGGGCTAAAAGTGGTTATTGGAGCCGTTTCCGGTTTTGCCATTGATTTTCTCTGGAGAGTTGGCAGCAGAAAACGGGCCCAATACAGAGAACATCACCATAAACATCACGAACATCACGAAAAAGGCATTCATGAACTGTGTGAACATGAGCATTGCCACTGTGAAGAAGGAAGTATTTTAAAATCTGCATTGATACACACACTGCAGATAACCGTTTTTATTTTCCTGGTGTCTGCGGCCATTGGTTTTTTGGTGGAAGCGGTAGGACAGGAGCGAATCGGCAGTTTCATTGTCAATCAGCCGGTGCTGGGTGTTTTTCTGGCTGCACTGATTGGCATGATTCCAAACTGCGCGGCGTCTGTCATTATTACGCAGATGTATCTGAGTGGTATTCTGGGAGCGGGGCAGATGATGGCAGGACTTCTGGCAGGAGCGGGAGTCGGTATTCTGGTACTCTGCAGGACCAATAAAGGCGCCAAAGAGAATCTGGGTATTATAGGGATTTTATATGGTGTCAGCGTGTTGTGGGGAATCTTATTTGAATTTGCAGGTATTGTATTATAAAAGGAAATAAAAAGGTGGAAAGAGCCGTTTTGCAGAAAACTGTTGAAAGTTTTTTTGACAGGGATTTGCAGAGCGGCTTTTTCCTGTTTTGGACTGCGGAGAAAAAATAAATTGCCAGGTGGTTGACAATTGTAAAAATGGATGTTATATTACAAATAGAACAAAAATTCCATAAGAATGACTTTCAAAGGACGTAAGGTTCTCAGGGCATGTCTTATGTTTTTATAGATTGTAAAGGCAACAAGCAGGGGAAAAGTTAGAAGGTGGTAAAATTGAAGACAAAGAGAGATTGTTATGAGATTCTTGGATTGAGCAAAAACGCTACGGCAAATGAAATAAAAAAAGCATACAGAAAGCTGGCAAAAAAATATCATCCCGATACCAATGCAGGAAATGCACAGGCGGAAGAGCGGTTTAAAGAAGTGACAGAAGCCTACGGAATTTTAAGTGACGAAGAGAAGAAGAGGCTGTATGACCAGTTCGGCTATGCAGCCTTTGACGGCAGCAATCCGGGAGCAGAGGGACAAAATACCCGGCAGGGCGGTTATCGGGAATACCATTTTACAGGAGAGGATATGGGGGATATTTTCCAGGATATTTTCGGAAACGAGTTCCATGGAGACGCATCTTTTGGCGGACCGTTTACGGACGGATTTGGACGAGGTGGATTTAGCCGCCGGGGCGCTGATTTGCATGCAGATGTGACGATTACTTTTGATGAGGCGGCATTTGGCTGTAAAAAGATATTCCGTCTGCAGGACGAACATTCAGGACAGCCTCAGAATCTGCAGGTGCGGATACCGGCAGGCATTGCATCAGGCAAATACGTTCGTCTGAAAGGAAAAGGCTATCCGGGTACCCGAGGCGGGCAGCCGGGAGATTTGCTTTTGAAGGTTCAGGTACAGGATAAGCCGGGGTTTGAACGGAAGGGTATGGATGTGTACACGACTGTAAAAGTGCCTTTTACCACTGCTGTTCTGGGCGGTGAAGTTCCGGTCAGTACCATTTATGGAAATGTGCTTTGCAAAATCCGGGAGGGCACACAGTCAGGAACAAAAATCCGTCTGCGGGGGAAAGGAATCGTATCTATGAAGGATTCATCCGTCCATGGTGATCAGTATACCACTGTGGAAATCCAGGTGCCCAGAAATATCAGCCGGGAAGCAAGGCAAAAACTGAAAGAATTTGAACAGGCATGTAAAGGAAAAGGAAGCGGTTCCGGCAGCGCCGCATGAGTTTCGCACTCGTTGTACCAGACACTGCAGAAGAAAGAATAGGCTGTCGCGTGCGACAGCCTATTCGTCATCTGTGATTAATTTCTGAAATCAAATAAGTCTTTTACCGGAACATCTAAGGCATCTGCAATGTCAAATAAACTTTCCAGAGAAATAGAAGTTTTCACCTGAGGCGCTTCGATGTTGCTGATATGCGTTCTGCTCAGCCCTACATTCTGGGCAAGGTCAGCCTGAGTCAGCCCTTTTAATTTTCGATAATAAGAAATAGTCAGTCCGAGTTCCCGGAACTGCCGGATTCTCTTTTCGTTCATATTTGTGTTCTCCTTGTCTTCTGTAAAGTATAGCATTGACAGGGATACACAAAAACAAACTAAAAATATGCAAATAATAATTATAATATTGCAAAAATGAAATCCAATTTGAAATATGCACTGTTAAATTGTGGAAGAGAGATACTCATCGGCCATACGGCACATCTTTTCCAGACTGAATACATGCACATGGTTTCCGGATATGGTTTCAAATCCACTGACAAAGTCGGATTTGGAGAACAGATAATACCACTGTTCTTCATCAGGGAAAAGACTGGCATGCTTCTGCAAGTCATAAAGCGCGTCAACGTCCAGCCAGTCTTCTGTCCAGAAGCAGGCGCCCAGCATAATGTTGTCTCTGGAATAGGCGGCAATGGAAATGTATTCTGTTCTCTTCTTGGTGGGATGCTGTCCCCACCAGCGGCCAATGCGCTGCATAGGAAATGGTGTGCGTCCGGCCTTTTCTTCCAGTTCCAGAAAATCACAGCAGATATCCGGAAACACCCGGATAGTGTAATCTTCCAAAAGAGGAACGATTTGCTTTTCAAATACCTGTGCGCCTTCGCCCACTTCGATTTCGGAAAGATACGGCAGTACACAGGTATACCAGAAGCGGAAAATGCCGTCGCTAATCAGATAGAGGGCCCGGCGGCTGCCTTGATTTTCTGTGACCGGAACAATGCGGCTGACCAGATTGCGGGAAGCCAGAGAGGAAAGCAGACTTCCGGCTGCACTGGGGGTCAGATTCGTATAGTCACAGATTTCCTGCAGCTTTTTGGTTTCCGTGCCTATAGCTGAAAGGATGGCGCGCATAACAGAGGAGGCGGAATAATATTCTCTGGTGCGGGCTTCCACAAGCCGGTAAAAAATCCCGTCTGCAGTGAAAAACAATTCCCGGAGTTTTTCCCGCACACAGCAGTCAGCAGGAAAATACTGCAGATAAGCCGGAACGCCGCCTGTAATGCTGTAAAGCAGAATCTGTTCTTCAAACTTCATCTGAGGATATTGTCTGCGCATTTCAAAGAATGAAAAAGGCTCAAGGAGGAAAGAGGCAGATTCTCTGGGGCTTTCTTTTTCATATAAGGAGGCCGGCTTGCACAAAAGTACAAAAAGCCGGGATTTTGGATCCGCCCGTTGTATCAGCGAACTCAGCATAGTAGGAAAACGCCGGTTTGCGGCAGTCCAGTTGACGAAGTCATCCAGAATCAGAACCACAGGTTCACGGACAGAGTCTTTGGAAAGCAGTTTGAAAATATCTCCAAATTTTTTTGTGTTTTCATAAGAAGTACCCAGTCTGCGGATGCAAAGCTGTTTGAAAAGAGAAAAAATCTCCTCAAAAGGAAGGGCAGGGGCTTTAAAATACAGCACGGTTCTCTCCTGTGAAAACTCCTGCAGCAGTCGGCTTTTGCCCATTCCGGGATGGGAATAGAGGGAAACCGCCTGAGTAATCTGGGTATCATATAATTGTGTTAAACTGGAAAGTAGTTGGCCTTTATCTATAAACATGATTTCTCCTTCGTTTGTATTACCATTTTTTATTATTTTAGAGTGAGTTTTGCAGAAAGTCAAAAGATTTTGGCAGGTTTTTTATAGAAAGTTTAGATTTGATTCTATATTCTTTAGAGGAAAAGAGAAAAAACTATGCTATAATATACATAAGTAGGATTTAGAATAACTTTGGCGGAGAGGCAATAGTCATGAAATTAAAAACAAGAATCATCATTTCTTTCTTTATCATTGTGCTGGAACCCCTTCTTTTTACAGGGCTGGCCTTCTGGGCATTTTCTCAGTATCAGTTTAAAGTAATTGAAAAACAGTATGGCATTGAAAATCCCACTTACCAGAGTTTATCGAATACAGCAGAGCTTGTAAATAATCTGACAAATGAACAGGCACAGGTAATTCAGAAGGTGGCGGATACAGAACCGGAAAAATTTGAAAATATTCAATATCTGACTGAACTGAACAAAGAGCTGCAGAGTATGTATTCGTATCTTCTGGTATGCGAGGATGACAGAATTATTTATTATGGGTGCGAGGATTACCCTTCAGAGCTTGTAAAGAAGCTGGCAAAGGTACAGGAATTTACCACCAGTGCCAGCGACGGTATGTATCTGGGCGGTAAGGTACAGGCCCTTGTAAAAAGAGTGGATTTTCATACAGAAGAGGTACAGGAAGGAAATGTATTTATTGTTTCCAACATTTTAGAGACGCTTCCGCAGACAGAAGAATTATTTCGCAATATGCTGGTAACGGTGATTATTATTCTGGCAGTTACAGCGCTGGGACTGACCTGGTGGATTTACCGCGGTGTGATTTCGCCTTTGGACAAACTCCGCACTGCCACCAGAAAGATTAAGGAGGGAAATCTGGATTTTTCCGTATCTACAGAAGGTGTAAGTGAAATCGCAGAATTGTGCCAGGATTTCGAAGATATGCGCCAGCGGCTCAAGGAAAATGCCGAGGAAAAAATAGAGTTTGACCGGGAGAGTAAAGAGCTTATCAGCAATATTTCCCATGATTTAAAAACGCCTATCACAGCGGTCAAGGGCTATGTAGAGGGAATTATGGACGGCGTGGCCAACACCCCGGAGAAAATGGAGCGTTATATTAAAACGGTTTACAACAAAGCCAATGAGATGGACAGGCTGATTAATGAACTGACCTTTTATTCCAAAATGGATACCAATAAAATTCCGTATACCTTTAATAAAATTTCGGTTACAGACTTTTTTGATGACTGCGCAGAAGATTTGAAAATGGAACTGAGTTCCAAGAATGTGGAATTTTCTTATTCCAACTATGTGGAGCCGGAAGTGCTGGTCATTGCAGATGCAGAGCAGATTAAACGGGTTGTCAATAACATTGTGAGCAATTCTCTGAAATATACAGATGCAGGCAGGCAGAGGCGGATTAACCTGCGGGTAAAGGACGTGGGAGATTTCATTCAGGTGGAAATCGAGGATAACGGAAAGGGCATTGCGGCCAAAGATTTGCCTAATATTTTTGACCGTTTTTACCGTACAGATTCTTCACGAAATTCTTCCAAGGGCGGAAGCGGAATCGGGCTTTCCATTGTAAAGAAGATTATGGAGGACCATGGCGGAAAGGTCTGGGCGACAAGCAAGGAAAATATCGGAACAGTGATGTATTTTGTTCTTAGAAAATATCAGGAGGTACCAGTCAATGAGTAAGATTTTGATTATTGAAGATGAAGAGGCGATTGCAGATTTAGAGAAGGATTATCTGGAACTGAGCGGATTTGAGGTGGAAATTGAAAACCGGGGAGACGTAGGACTGAAAAGAGCTCTGGAAGAGGACTATGATTTGTTTATTCTGGATTTGATGCTGCCGCAGGTAGACGGCTTTGAAATCTGCCGGGAAATCCGAAATCAGAAAAATACGCCGGTTATCATGGTGTCTGCAAAGAAGGATGACATTGATAAAATCCGGGGTCTGGGTCTTGGAGCGGACGACTACATGACAAAACCTTTCAGCCCCAGCGAACTGGTAGCAAGGGTAAAGGCTCATCTGGCCAGATACGAAAGATTGATTGGCACCGGGGTGCAGGAAAATGATATTATTGAAATCCGTGGATTGAAGATTGACAAGACTGCCAGAAGAGTGTGGATAAACGGGGAGGAAAAAAATTTTACGACCAAAGAGTTTGATTTGCTGGCGTTTTTGGCCCAGAATCCAAACAGGGTATTTACCAAAGATGAGCTGTTTAAGGAAATCTGGGATATGGAATCTATCGGAGATATCGCAACGGTGACGGTGCATATTAAGAAGATTCGCGAGAAGATTGAATTTAATACGGCGAAACCACAGTATATCGAGACCATCTGGGGGGTGGGGTATCGGTTTAAGGTGTGAGATAAGGACTGCTGCTTTGTAAGAGTGAAGGCTTATGAAGCGGCAGTTTTATATTTTTCTGTAACGAAAAACCGGTTGTTCTTTCCTACCATAACAGATATAATGAGGAAAGAGCAATACAGATAGAAAGAAATTCGATTTCCGACAACGAAAGGAGGCAGGTACGATGTTAAGAAGAGTAGCCATAGGATATCAGGAATTTGAAGATATTATCAGTAATAATCTGTTCTATATAGATAAAACCCTGTTTATAAAAGAATGGTGGGAAAAAAGAGATCTGGTTACTTTGATTACCCGTCCCCGGCGTTTCGGGAAAACATTGACTATGAGTATGGTGGAAAACTTTTTTTCTGTGACCCGCGGAAAAAACGCTGCATTGTTTCAGAATCTGAAGATATGGAAAGAAGAAGCCTATCGGGAACTGCAGGGAACGTTTCCGGTTCTTTTTTTGAGCTTTGCAGATGTAAAGGAAGTCACTTTTGAGCAGACAAAAAAACTGATTTGTGAAGTGATTGTTGATTTGTATAATCAATATTCGTTTCTCTGTGAAGGAGATTTATTAAATCAGAAAGAAAAAGATTATTTCCAAAGGATATCCTCTGACATGGAAGAACATGAAATTTCTATTTCCCTGAGGAGATTATCGGATTATCTTTATCAGTTTTATGGAAAAAAAGTTATTATTCTATTAGATGAATATGATACTCCAATGCAGGAAGCCTATATGTATGGATATTGGGAGAAATTGACAGCCTTCACAAGGAGCTTTTTTAATGCAACCTTTAAAAGCAATCCCTATCTGGAACGTGCACTTATGACCGGAATAACGCGTGTCAGCAAAGAATCCATTTTTTCGGATTTGAATAATATGGAAGTAGTGACGGCCACTTCTTCCAAGTATGCAGAAGTATTTGGGTTTACAGAAACAGAGGTTCTGGAGGCATTAAAAGAGTATGGACTTTCTGATAAATTCCGTGAGGTAAAACGCTGGTACGATGGTTTTACATTTGGAAATAAGACAGATATTTATAATCCGTGGTCTGTGATTCATTATCTGGACAAACAAAAGGTGGGACCCTACTGGGCGAATACAAGCAGCAATAGCCTGATAGGAAAAGTGATTCGTGAAGGTTCCTGCCAGATAAAAGAATCCTTTGAATGCCTGTTGGCCGGAGAAAGTATTACAACGCAGATGGATGAACAAATTGTGTATCATCAGCTTGATTTAGACGAAAATGCAATCTGGAGCCTTTTTCTGGCTAGCGGTTATCTCAAGATTGCAGGCAGTAAGGAGCAGGAAATGCCATATGGGGACTGGAAGCAAACCTATGAACTGTCAATAACAAATTTTGAGGTTATGGTTATGTTTCGTGACATGGTGCGTGGGTGGTTTGCTTCCTCTGCGTCAAATTACAATGCATTTATTAAAGCTCTTTTGCGGGATGATTTAAAAGCTATGAATGCTTATATGAACCGGACAGCCCTGGCAACATTCAGCTTTTTTGACAGTGGGAATAAACCGTCAGGAGAATCAGAACCAGAGCGGTTTTATCATGGATTTGTGTTGGGATTAATGGTTGAACTTGAGAATCGCTATACTATTACCTCAAACCGCGAGAGCGGATTTGGCAGATATGATGTGATTTTAGAACCAAAGAATAAGACAGATGACGCAATCATCTTGGAATTTAAAGTGCAGGATACGGATGATGAAAAATCTTTATCTGATACGGTAAAGGCGGCATTAGCTCAGATTCGGTCTAAGAAATATGACGTATCCCTGACTGCAAAAGGAATCAGCGAAAGCAGAATCAGAAAATATGGTTTTGCTTTTCACGGAAAGAAGGTTTTAATAGGAAGTTGAATAAGATGTTGCAAAGTAAGAAACACGGAGTATGAACATGAAACGAAAATACATCTATATACTTGGAGGTATCTTCTTCGCCTCTGCTCTCTTTTTGCTCCCTGCCTGCCAAAAGCAGCAGCCGGAGGAGAAAAAGGAAAAAGTCCGTCTGGAATTTTACAACCGGAAGCGGGAGGTTTATGAGGTTTTAGAGGAAATTATTGAAAAATTCAATACATCTCAAGATGAGATAGAAGTCTATCAGAATATGAATACCAATGCAGACACGGCTCTGCGGATTTCTGCTGTGGAAGGAGATTTTCCGGATATTGTAGAACTGGGCGGGCTGCAGAGTGTGGAAACTTTTGAATATGTTATGGGAAATTGTCTTCGGCCTCTGGATGACATGAACTGTGCAGAGCGGATTAAGGAGGAATATCTGCCGTATCTTCGTTACGATTCCCATATTTACCAGATGCCGTTGGCTATGAGCTTTGAGGGGGTTTATGTCAATAAAGACTTGTTTCAGGCAGAAGGGCTTGCAATTCCAAAAACTTATGAAGAATTGTGTCAGGTGTCCCGGGAAATACAGAAGCGGGGCAAGGTTCCTTTTCTCTTTGCAGACAAGGAAAGCTGGATCGTGCACCAGAACTGGGAAAGTATAGAAGGCGCGTCCAGAGGGAATTTTGAAAATTTCTGGACCGAAGTGGCCACAGGTCAGACTTCCTTTACAGAGGATCCGGTCAGCCGGGGGTCCCTGGAAAAACTCATAGAACTGCATGCGTATACGACAGAGGAATGCAGCAATCTGAATTACGATGAAGCCATGACAAAGTTTGCAGCGGGAGAAGGCTTTATGTTTATGCAGGGAAGCTGGGCCTATGAGAGCATTATGGAGAGAAATCCACAAATGGACCTGGAACTTATCCCTTTTCCTGTGGATAAAGGCAGTGAGCAGCTTGTGACGATGTGGATAGACAGCAGCGTGGGAATTTCCAAAGACTGTAAGTATCCGGAGGAAGCAGAGCAGTTTGTGGAATTTTTAATGCAACCGGAGAATCTGCAGACTTATCTGGATGCAGAATGTTCTCTTGGCAGTATGGAAGGAAGCAGAGACCGGGCGGAGTATGCTCCCAGAGTACATGAGCTTTTGCGGGAGGGCAAAGCGGTTATGGACGCGTCCTGGCTGCCTTTGCAGACCAGCGTTATCCGGGATAAGGATATTCTGGAACTAATGCCGGACGCAGGTGAAGAAGAGATAGATGCATATTTGGATGAATATACGAAAAGTCTGCAAAAGTATAAGGATGTGTATCTGGAAGCAAAGGAGAGAAGAAAATGAGGGGAAGAGGGGGAAAGAAGTCTTTTCAACAGAAAATGATGTATGGATTCGGAGCGTTGTTTGCGGTTTCTCTTCTGGCTTTTCTGGTATTCTTTATCCGAAGCTACCGGAGAGAAATGCAGACGGAAATTGAGCACATGGAGGAATACAATCAGCAGCTTGCTATGAACCTGGACAGTGTTCTGGACAATACAGATTCTTTTCTGTACCTGCATTTTTCAGATGATAAAATCCGCAATCTTCTGTGCAGTGATGACAGTGATATTGACCCGGAAAGTCAGAAAGCTGCAGAAGAAAATCTGGAAGAGTATCTGAAGCTGCTGGTGGATATGGGGCATGATGTGCTGCGTGCTGTGATTGTGACAGAAGACGGCAGACTTTATAAGAGCGTAGAGGAAATAGAAGACGATTATATTGAGAGAATGGACAGTCTGACCAAAGATGTACACTGGGAAAAAGGTATACCGGGCTATTTCAGTCCGGTGCACAAGGAAACCATTAGTCTGGTAGAGCATAAAGTAGTGTCTGTTATCCGCCCTGTGTGGAATATTGTACAGGAGGAACCCATAGCTACTATATATTTGGACTTGGATTTTGATAAGCTGTCCAATCAGTGGTATCGCTCTGCGAAAATGAATCAAAGCTTTGAATTTCTGATTCTGGGAGAGGGACAGGTTTTGTTTGACTCGCAAAAGGGAGACGCTTCTGAGACAGAGACCATAGAAGAACTGATACAAAAATGCAAAACTTTGGTGCAGACGGAGAAAAAACAGGGGCTTTTGAAGCTGCATGGGCAGGAGTCTGTGATTTCTGTGACAAAGCATGAAGATACGGGGTGGTATCTGGTACAGTATCTTCCGGTGTGGGGACTGGCGCTGCAGATTCTGGGCAATATGTCCGTACTGCTGGTAGTACTGGCTGCGGTGATACTGATTACTGTGGCAGGCAGCTATGCCCTGGCCAAATGGGTCAGCCGCCCGGTAAAGGAATTGTCCGATTTCATGGGAAGTGTGGCGGGCGTTTCTTTAGAGGGACAGGAGATTGCCCTGTTTCCTCAGGAAAAATCAGAGGGAACTGAGGAAATTCAGCAGATGATACAGAGTTATAATGCCATGGCGAAACGAATTAATGATAATATTATTAAAGATTATATTTATAGGCTGAATCAGAAGCAGGCAGAGTTGAAAATGCTGCAGTTTCAGATAAATCCCCATTTTCTGTACAATGCGTTAAATACCATCAGTTCCATAGCCCAACTGCAGGATGTGGACTATATACCGGAGATTGCCTCCGGATTGTCCGATATGTTCCGGTACAATATTGACGGAAGGGAAATTGTTTCTATACGGGAAGAAATCACCCAGACAGAGAACTATATGTGTATTCAGAAAATCCGTTTTCCGGAGCGCTTTTCTGTGGAAATCTCTGTGGAGGAGGAATTGCTTGACTGTAAGATATTGAAGTTCATTTTGCAGCCCATTGTGGAAAATTCTTATAAATACGGATTTACCGGGAAAAAGAAGCAGGACATTCTGCGTATCCAAGGCTGCAGGGAAGCAGACAAAACCATTGTCCTTATGGTGGAGGATAACGGCGTGGGCATGGAAGAAGAGAAGGTGCAGGCCATGAATGAAGCCCTTGCAGGGGAAGCGGGATTTGAGGCGGCAGCCGGTATTGGACTTCGCAATGTAAACGCCAGAATTAAAAATTATTATGGGGATTCCTGCGGTATCTGGCTGGAAAGCTGTCCGGGGAAATATACCCGGGTATATCTGCGGGTGAAGGAAATCGAAGTTTCACAGGAAAAGAGAGGGTAAAGAGATGCGGGTAATTGTTGCAGATGATGAATTTTTTGCCAGAAAGGCATTGGTGAAAAGGATTGGGGAATTGACCCGGGAGATAGAATTCTGTAAGGAAGCGGAAAACGGCAGGCAGGTACTGGAATTTCTGGGGGAAGAGGGGGCTGACCTGGTGGTGACAGATATTCGGATGCCGGATATGGACGGACTGGAAGTGGCCAGACAGGTGCGGGAAAAATTCCCGGAAACCAGCGTGATTATCCAAAGTGGATATGCAGATTTTGATTATGCAGCTACGGCCATCCGTTATGGAGTGAAGGATTATCTGACAAAACCGGTGAAAAAAGAAGAACTGGAAAAAGCAGTGCAGAGAGTGGAAGAAGAGCAGAAGAAGCTGCGGCAGAAAATAGAGAAACAACTGGCGGTTCGCAGGGGAGAGTTCATGGACTTTTCTCATATATTGGAAAACGAGGCAGCGGCAAAAGAGATTCTGGGGGACTTATTTCAGAAAATGGAGGAGGATGCCTGGTATCTTGCGGCGGTTCAGAGCAGAAATCAGCAGTTGTCCAAAGAGCAGATTCAAAGCATTTTGGGAATTTTCCGGGAAGAGAAAAGCAGTGCAGCCTATTTTTATCCCAAACAGGAATTTATTTTGATATTGAAAGCTGACGACAGAAAGGAATTGCCAGAGGCGCTTCTTAGAAAGAAACTGGTCTCCTGTTGGAATAAAACAGGGGCAGAATTGCAGCTGGGCGTCAGTCAGTGCCATGAAAGAACAGAAACCAGTGCAAAAGAGGGTGCAGGCGCATACCGGGAGGCAGTATATGCCATAAACCAGCGGCTTTTGCAGCCGGAGCAGCAGATATACCGCTACGAAGCGGAAGTGAACGTGGTACAGTTGTTTTCCCAGGCAGAGGAGATGGAATTGGAGAGGTGTCTGACAGAAAACCGGACAGAGGATGCAGTAAACATGGCGCGAAAGCTGTTCCGGCAGTGTGAAAACAGAGAGGAAATCAGTATTTATTCCCTTTTCACTTCGTTGATTCAGATTATGAATGTGATTAACAAGGTGTATACCATTCAAAGAGGTCAGGACAGTGGAGAGACGGACAAGAGTTCCTATCTGCTGTTTAATTTTAAGACAGATTTGTACGCCTTTCATTCTATGGAGGAACTGCAGCGCTATATTTTTGACCTGCTTTCTGATGTGTCGGAGGGGGAAGGACAGAAATCTTCCATTATAGAAGACTTGCTGAAATATCTGGAGTGGAATTATCAGCACGACATTACGGTCAATGAACTGGCGGCTCACAAGTATTTTGTCAATCCCAGTTATTTAAGCCGCCTCTTTAAGGCAGAGACCGGGAAGACCTTTTCCAAATATCTGATAGAACTGCGGATGCAGAAAGCCGCAGAGCTTTTAAAAGAAAGCGGACTGAAAATCAGTGACGTGGCGCTTTGTGTGGGATATAATGATGTGTCCTACTTTATACAAACCTTTAAAAAGCATTATCTTATGACACCGGAGCAATATAGAAACCAGTAAGAAATTTTTTATTCGTCATATCAGATAATTTATACCGAAAAAAAGCCATTCTCCTTATAATAAATTTCAGATAGAGGGCAAGAGACCCCAAAGGAATATTATAAGGAGGATTTTTTTATGAAAGGGAAACAATTAACAGCACTTGGACTTGCTGCAATGATGGGTATGAGTCTGCTGGCTGGCTGCAGCGGCGGAAGTGCAGAAACGGGAAAAGAAACAAAGAAGACTTCAGACGGAAAGACAGAACTGGAACTTTTCGGTACAAAGACAGAAAATAAAGAAACTTTACAGAAATTAGTAGATGCGTACAATGAATCTCAGGATAAAGTAACTGTAAAATTAACACAGCCGGCAGACGCAGGTACGGTTTTGAAAACCCGCATGACAAAGAACGACCTTCCCGATATGGTGGCTATGGGCGGTGACTTCAACTACGCGGAGCTGCAGTCTGCAGGAGTTCTGACAGACTTATCCGGGGAAGCATTTTTGGACAATATTAACGAATCTTACATCAATATGCTGTATGCTTTGAACAAAGACCAGGAAGAAAAATCTTACGGTGTTCCTTATGCAACAAACTCTTCCGGAATTATTTACAACAAAGATATTTTTGCAGAAAACAGTATTGAAATTCCAACTACATTTTCTGAATTAATGGAAGTCTGTGAAAAATTAGAGGCAGCAGGAGTAACACCTTTTGAACTGACCTTTAAAGACGCATGGACCATTCTTCCGGCATGGAACTCTATGGCGCCGGTTATGCAGCCGGAAAACTTCTACAATGATAAGAGAGAAGGAAAAGCAACTTTTGAAGGTACTCATGAAGCAGTTCTGGAAAATTATCTGAAGCTGGTAGAACACGCACAGAAAGACTATATGGGAACTTCTTATGATGACGGAAACAAGAAATTTGCAGCAGGTGAAGCTGCCATGATGATGAACGGAAGCTGGGCGATTACAGAAATCAAAAAAGCAAATCCAGATGTCAACATTGACCAGTTTAAATTTCCGGCTACAGATGATGTAGAGAAAAACAAAGTAACCTCCGGCGTGGATGTGCTTCTGGGTATTACAACAAATTGCGGTGATACAGACAGTGCAAAAGACTTCATCAGCTTTATGGTACAGGAAGAAAACGCACAGCTTTATGCAGATGAACAGTTTGCTTTCTCCGCAGTAAAAGGTGTAGAGCAGAATGATCCAAGCGTTGCAGGTGTAAAGGCAGACATTGAAGCCGGTAATGTAGTAGACTTCCCAGACCATTACTATCCAAGCGGTTTTGATTTAAGTGCAGCACTGTCCAATTTCTTCCTGGAAAAAGAAAACGGCAAAGACGATTCTGCAAATATTGCAGCTACTTTAAAGAAGCTGGATACAGATTATGACACATTGAACGTGAACTAAGAGGTAGAAGAATGAAGAAAAAACACGGAAAGAAATCCACTGTCAACAAAGCGTTTTATTTTATGGTGGTTCCGTTTATGATTCTGTTCTTTATTTTCCATACCATACCGTTTCTGCAGGGTATTTTCTACAGCTTTACCGACTGGAAAGGGTATGGTATCTGGAATACCGTAGGATTTCGGAACTACATTCAGTTTTTCAAAGACCCGGCCATGGGACAGACCTATGCCTTTACCATTAAATTTGCGCTGTGCGCCACAATTCTGGTAAACGTTCTGAGTCTTGCCCTTGCCTGTGGTCTGAATGCAAAAATCAAATTCAAAAACACGATTAAGGCAATTTATTTCCTGCCTTATATGCTGGGAACCCTCATTATCGGCTTTGTATTTAACTTTATTTTCGGCAATGTCATTCCTCTTTGGGGACAGAAACTGGGAATTGAAGCGCTGAGCACCAACATTCTGGGAACCAATCACGCATGGCTGGGAATTTTGTTCGTAACTGTATGGCAGGCCATGGCTTTTAATACGCTGATTTATCTTTCAGGACTGCAGACTGTGGACCGTGACGTATATGAAGCAGCAGACCTGGACGGAGCAACAGGATTTAAGAGATTTACCAAGATTACCTTCCCGTTAATTGCCCCGTTCTTTACCATTAATATGGTTTTGAGCGTGAAGAACTTCCTTATGGCATTCGACCAGATTATGGCAATGACAGGCGGCGGTCCCGGTACATCCACAACCAGTATCTCTGTGTTGATTTACAAACGAGGCTTTGACGGCGGACAGTTCGCATACCAGTCAGCCAATGCGGTGATTCTGTTTCTGATTATTGTGGGAATTTCTATATTCCAGCTGAAAGTACTTGAGAAGAGGGAGGCGAAGATGAACTGATGGGAAAAAGTAAATGTCATGTAAAAGAAAAATACAACTGGCCCATGACCATACTGCTGATTTTGCTGGCAGTGGTGTTTATCCTCGGACCTTTATACATAGCAGTGCTGATTGCGGTGAAAGACCCGTCAGAAATGGCGAATGTGCTGTCTTTCCCGAAAAAACT
Source organism: Blautia acetica (assembly GCF_038739805.1). Taxonomy (NCBI): domain Bacteria; kingdom Bacillati; phylum Bacillota; class Clostridia; order Lachnospirales; family Lachnospiraceae; genus Blautia; species Blautia acetica. The sequence continues at coordinate 67,119 of NZ_JBBEWO010000009.1, forward strand.
CCGCCTGCAGAACTTCGCAGACGCCTGGGTGATGACGGATTATCCGAGAAAGTTTATGAACACTCTGTTTATCACGGTTATCAATCTGGTATTTACCATTCTCACAAACTCTATGGTAGCTTATGCTATTACAAGGAATAAAGATAAGAGTAAACTTTTCAACCTGGCTTATTATTACTTTGTCAGCGCCATGTTTATTCCTTTCAATGTTATTATGCTGCCATTGGTAAAACAGGCTTCTGCTTTCCACATGGACAATATTTTCGGAATTACTTTCCTGTATATTATTTTTGGCCTTCCGATGAATATTTTCCTGTATACGGGATTTGTAAAGTCCATACCTCCGGCGTTGGACGAAGCAGCGTACATTGACGGTGCAACTCCGTTTCAGACCTTTTATAAAATTATTTTTCCTCTGATGAAACCTATGAGCGCTACCGTGGCTATTCTGTCCTTTATGTGGACCTGGAATGACTTTTCCATGCCTTTGGTGCTTCTAAGCGAAGAGAAATATCAGACCTTACAGCTTGCACAGTATGTGTTCAAGGGACAATTTAATACAGAGTACAATCTGGCCTTTGCGTCTTATCTGCTGGTATTGATTCCGATTCTTCTGGTGTATATTTTCTGCCAGAAATGGATTATCGCGGGCGTGACTAACGGGGCAGTAAAAGCGTAAAGAAGAAAGAATGATGAACTGAGGATTCATCATAAGGCGCCGGTTGGGACACCCTTCGTAAGGAAGGTGCCCCAACCGGCTTTTTAGACAATTATCTATTAATTGCATATCTCAATTTCACTTTCATAATATTGTTCCTGAAAATGAACTGCTTCTGAAATTTTATTTTGATTGAAATTTAATCCTTCAGGTGCGGCAACCAGCTTATCTTCCACATCGTTATGGCGATGAACGATTCCGATAATACGGGCCGTGTATTCTTCGACAGGAACATCTATACCAAGCAAATATACATCGAGTTCTTCACCATCACCACCGAATACATTTGGTATATATCCGTAATTAATGGGATAGGCAAGGCCTGGGTGTTTAGGGTGTATGCTTCCAATAGGTCGGTCTATTTTTATATTTACTGTCTTTCCGAGATAGGATTTTACAAGTGCTTTTCTCAGAGTATAGACGATAAAATCGTGTTTTCCTTTGAGATACTTTTCTCTGCCGTTATCAATGGGAGCTTGCAGGGCAAGCGATACCTTTAGGGCTTCATACGCTTTTGCAACCGAAGGTGTGTTGTTAAGATAATCTCTAAAATTTATGTAATTTATCCAATCCATACTATTTGTACGGACGACATGTATGAAATGAGTTTGCACATCTCCCGTACCTTCATAAAAATTACCACAAGCAAACAACAACTGACCTCTGACAGATGCTTGGGCATTGGGGCGATAGTAAAAGCCATTGTCTTTTAATTCTTTTTCAAAACGGAGCATATTATCAAAATCATCAACTGCGACTGCAATATCAATTATGGGTTTTGCCTTTATGGAACGTATAGAGGTGCTCCCCACATGCTGAATATCTTTTATGACATTACCCAGGATTTGCTTCAAACGAGAAATTGTATTCTGAGCTTCAGTTTCCCATTCTTTTTCGTGTTCACACAGTTTTATCGTTCCTCGTTTTAATCCAATCATTATTTAACCTCCAAACGGTAACTTCTAAGGGTGTTCCATCATCTTCGACACCTCTGGCCAATGAATGAACTATTATAGTAATTTTATCACATGAAAAAATTTTATTCTACTATTTCGAATCCATGGTAATCCCCCCCATATGCTTAATTTTACTTACAATTCCAGGCATTCTGCCTGATTTTGTCAGGGTTTTTCTGTTACTCTTGCCATGTGCGAAAAAATTTACTACACTGGAGGTAAGACTTATTTGGATAATAATAAAGGGGTGTACCAAACAGTAAAATTTTAAAAGGAGAAAAAATGATGTTAAAAACATTTCAGTATGATGAAGTTCCGGTATTGGAAACAACCTCTGGAAAATTAAAAGGATATTTTTATGATGGCAGTTATGTATTTAAAGGGATTCCCTATGCCTATGCAGAGCGGTTTCAGATGCCGGTTCCTTCCCATTGGGAAGGAGTCCGGGACGCCTGCTCTTATGGATTTGTGTGTCCGCTGATGACACAGGAAACGCCGACAGCAGAGCTTATGGTTCCCCATCGTTACTGGCCGATGGACGAGCACTGCCAGAACCTGAATATTTGGACTAAAGTGCTGGATAAAAATGCGAAAAAACCGGTTCTTGTATGGCTTCACGGAGGTGGATATTTTGCCGGTTCTTCCATTGAGCAGGTGGCTTATGACGGACATAATATGTGTATGGAAGGGGATGTGGTAGTCGTTTCTATTAACCACAGACTGAATATTCTGGGTTATCTGGACTTATCTCCTTTTGGCGAGAAGTATTATAATTCCGGAAATGCCGGACATGCAGACATGGTGGCTGCCCTGCAGTGGGTGCATGACAACATTGCTGTTTTCGGCGGAGACCCGGACAACGTCACCATCTTCGGACAGTCCGGCGGCGGTATGAAGGTAGCGGATTTGATGCAGATTCCGGCAGCAGACGGATTATTCCACAAGAGCCTGATTATGAGTGGTGTTGCAGATGAAAACTTACTTCCGTCCAGCAGAGGCAACGGGGAAGCCATCGTTACCGCCATGCTGAACGAACTTGGCTGGACAAAAGAGGAGGTAGAGAAACTGGAGACCATTCCTTATGCACAGCTTGTTCAGGTATATACCAAGGTGATGCCACAGGTGGCTGCTACAGGCGCTTATGTGGGAAACGGACCGCAGGCCAATGACTGGTTTCAGGGGAATCCGCTGCAGTTTGGCATGAGAGAGCATGCTTATGAAATTCCTGTGATGATAGGTTCTGTTTATGGAGAATTTGCTTTTGCGCCGCAGATGTTTGATAAGAAAGCGCTCACAGATGAGGAACGCCGCGCGATGGTAAGCAAGGTATACGGAGAACACACCGGGGAAATGGAAACACTTTTCAAAGCAACTTATCCGGGTAAAGACTTTACCGACCTTTTGAATATTGACCGTGTTATGCGCCGGCCTTCTAAAAAACTGGCGGCCATGCATGCCAAAGGAGAAAAGGCAGGCACCTATCTGTACCAGTTTAACGTGGAATTTCCTATGATGGGAAAAATTGCATGGCACTGTTCGGATATTCCGTTTTTCTTCCATAACACCGAACTGGTGGAAGTGTGTTCTATTCCGGGCGTTACTGAGAAACTGGAAGAGCAGATGTTTGGGGCCTTTATGAATTTTGCTAAGAACGGGGTGCCGACACAGGAAAACCTGCCTGCATGGCCGTCTGTGGAAAAAGAGCAGGAGCCAACTATGATTTTTGATGAAACATGCGAAGTGCGGAATCATTTTGACGATGCTCTGCTGGAAAAAATTGACAGCATTCTGCCGCCATTTAACCTTATGGCGATGATGGCAGATACCGATGTGCAGCATTAGTGGATAAGGTTTAGAAAGTCAGATGATGTTCATAGTAGGTGTAAAAGCTGAAGGATTGAAACGATTTATAGTACAAATCGTTATATTTATAATAATACATGAGCCAAAAATCGGATGGACAGGAAAAGCAGGAACGCAACCAAGGAATACGAATAGCCCTTGACAGAATGATTCGACAGGCAATTGCACGGACAATATCTGACATTTACAAAGAAGTTTTTGGTGACAACAGCTATGGATTCAGACCCGGCAGAAGCTGCCATAATGCAATCAGACAGGCACTTGTAACTAATAGAATACCTGAAAAGAAGGCTATCGCAAGAACATTAACAGTTACAAGCAAGCGGGTTAATGAGAGAGTGAGAGGATGGATTAATTGTTTCAGAATCGGGATGATGAAACAGTATATGCAGGAAATGGATGAGACATAAAAATCAGAGTTATAGTCCTGGAACAATGGGAAAGACGGAAAACAATCTGTTGAAACCTAAGCTGTCTGTACTGGAAACATAGGAAGGAATTCACAGACTGATATCCGTAGAGAGAAATATCTGTAATCCTAATAGCCTTTTAAATGTGATTGATGAAAATACGCTGCTTCGATTGGATACAGAGCCGATAACGAAGACTGGGTATGTGAAGTAGTGACATCATCCCCAATACAATAAACAGGCTGTTTGCAACGGACACCCCTTGTTTGCGAGAGTATGTTGTTTGCTGGTACTTCGATTATACATCATTCATTAGAGGGTATCTTTATTTTGTGCAATATTTTGGATTTGCTCATTCATAGTTGAAGAAATACTACTGAAATGCTATAATTTTTCTGAATCAATATTACTTTTGGGGGAAAAACAGTGAAAAGAAAGACGCAATACTTAAAATTTGTTATGACATACAACATAATCTTATTGATACCTTTTCTTATTATTAGCGTTTGTGTGTTAGATTTATTTAAAAAACATCAATATGAAAAAGTAGAGAATGAAGTAAAAATGACTTTTGAACGTCAGGATGATTTCCTAAAACAACAGACAACCGTTATTAGGGACTTTGGGGATAAATGCAGATTTAACAAAATTTATAATGAATTATATTGGGATACACCAAATGTTTATTTGGACATAGAAGATGATTTAAAAGAACAAGAAGATAAAATTCCCTTTGTGGATGGGATTTATTTATATGATGAGAAAAAGGAAATTGTTTTATCTTCTGTAGGTTTATTTTCGGAAGAATTATTTTTTGATAAAATTTGTCAGATAGAGACAGAAATTTTTGAAAATGCTGAAAATTTAGAGGGAGGGGTGGTAGCCTGCAGGGCTCTTTTACAGGGAGAGAAAAAGGAGGGGATTCTGTTTGTTACTGCAATCAGAACATGGACCTCTAAAGGGGAAGAGACAAAATATTTACTATTTCCTGTGAGAAATCGGAAAATCAATTCTCAGTTTGAACAGTCAGAAGAAGATAAAATTTTTCTTACTTATCAGGATAAAGTTCTCTATACTACAGAAAATTGGAAAATAGAGGACAATTGGGAGAAAAGTTTTGAAAAAGCACTTTCAGATAAGGACGCTTATGTATGGCAAAGTGATATGGAGTGCGGATTTAAATATACCCGAATGATTTCTAAAAAAAGTATTACGGATAGTTTGAATATTTATTTAAGAGGCTATGCAATATGGGTGCTGTGCAGCCTTGGAATTGGTGTTGTGCTGGCATGTTTCTTTTCAAAGATACGATATGAGAACTATAGAAAATTAATTTTGCATAACGAGGAACTGGAGGAAGAAAGAAATGGGCTCAGAATAGAGAGCTGTTTATATGAGCTTTTGCAAAAAGAGGTACGCCCACAGGAAGAATTATGGAATAGATGTCTGGAAAGTAAGATTTATATTAATCGAAAATATAAATTTTTTGTGGTTCTGCCAGATAATATTCCTGAAAATAAGGGATATTATGAATGGTTTGGACAGCAGATGAATAAATATAGTGTTTCTACTGCATATCGAATTGAAATTGTAGAAGGGATGCTGATTTATCTTGTATGTACAGATGAATCTGCCAGAGAATTGGAAAAGAAGATTACCACACTGGCTACAGGAAATGTGCAGATTGGAATTGGAGATTTAACTACAGATATTAGTAAATTGCGGCAATCGTACCAGCAGGCAAAGGAGAGAATGAATAAACTGCCCGGAAGCAAAGAAAAAAATCTATATCCGGAAAGAGAAGTTATGTCTTTAAAAGAAGCAGTAAAAAACAGTGATGGCACAAGGGCAGCTTTATTGATTGATGAAATCTCAGATTATATGAAGCAAATAGATACCACAATGATAACAGGTATTTTGTGGGATGTATCCAGAATTTTCGGCATTAGTATGAACAAAGTTTTAGAAGAAAAAGAGAATGCAAATGAGTCTATAGATGATTTTGCTAAACGATTTTTAGAGGATATGAAGAAAAAAGCAGAGTTGCTTCCCAAGCCTGTTCAGGAAAAAACATCAGGATATAAAAAACGTGATATTGTAGATGTGCTAAGTTATGTGCATGAGCATTATTTGGACGATAATTTCAGTGTGAAGTATATAGCCGCTTATTTTGAAACCTCGGTATCTAATCTCAGCCATTTCTTTAAAAAAAATATGGAAATCACAATTTCACAGTATGTAGAGCAGATTAAACTGGAGAGAGCAAAAGAAATGTTGCAAAGTAGCGATAAGAAAATTTCTGAAATTGCAGAAATTTTGCGTTATGCCAACAGTACAGCATTTATTGAAATGTTTAAAAAGTACGAAGGCGTAACACCGGGAGCGTACAGGGAAGACGGCAATAATAAAGATTAGTAAAGAGTTAAGAAAATTATGGAAAAGAAAAGGTATAATGTTTTATTTATTCAAGTTGATCAATGGGGTGAAAAATTTTTGAATTTTACAGGAAATGATAAGATTATGACACCTACCATTAATCAACTGGCACGAGATGGGGTGACTTACTCCAATTGTTATAGTACTTGCCCGGTATGCATACCGGCACGTAGAAGCCTTATGACAGGTTTATTTCCCAAAGCACATGGGGATCGGGTTTATAGCGATAGAATGAAAATGCCATCGGTTACAACTTTGGCTGAAGCATTTCATCAGGCAGGATATCATACTATGGCAGTGGGGAAATTACATGTATATCCTCAAAGAAATCGTATAGGATTTCAAGATGTTATTCTTCAGGAAGAGGGAAGGTACGAATTTGGCGGGCCGGATGATTATCAAATATGGTTGGGGGAAAACGGCTATATCGGTCAGGAATTTCTTCACGGAATGGGAAACAATACCTACTATACAAGAACTTGGCCTTTAGGAGAAAATGCCCATCCAACCACATGGGCTACAGGTCAAATGGTAAAACAAATCAAGAGAAGAGATCCGGAAAAACCTGCATTTTTTTATCTTTCATATACGTTTCCCCATCCACCACTGGTTCCGCTGTCAGAATATTGGAATATGTATTCTGATCAGGATATACAAGAACCGGAATACGGAGATTGGGAAGACGAAAGTTTTATTTTTAAAGAATTAATGGAAGCGGCAAGATATTATTCTCATAAAGAAATGATAAGAGCGAAAAAAGCGTATTATGCACAATGCACACATATTGATCATCAAATTCGGCTGGTGATTGGAGCGTTAAAGGAAGAAGGTATTTTGGATGATACGATTCTTGTATTTACCAGTGATCACGGTGAAATGCTGTTTGACCATGGTATGGTAGGAAAACGTACTTTTTATGAGAATTCTGCACATATACCTTTAATTTTTTCAGGAAAGCCGATTGTTGACATAAGAGGAAGGATAGATGATAGAATTGCCTGTTTGGAAGATATTATGCCAACATTGTTGGATTTATGTAATATCCAAGTGCCGGATACTGTAGAAGGTCGATCGTTATTTGAAAAAGAAAGACGAGATTTCTTATATGGAGAAATCAGTGAGGGATATAGAGCTACACGAATGATTCGTATGGAAAATTACAAATTGATTTATTATCCGTATGGAAATAAAATACAGATTTTTGATATTCTTCAAGATAAGAATGAGTTGCATGATTTATCAGACAAAGATGAATTTAAAAATGTAAAGGAAGAGATGCTGATTAGATTATGTTCTTCTTTGTATGGAAAGGACAGAGACGAGTGGATAAAGAATGGAAAGCTTGTAGGACTTGAAACACCGGATTATAAGGAACGGGGGGATTATACATTGTCTAATCAGCGAGGCTTGCATTGGCCTATATAAAGAAAAAAGGACTGGATTTATTTAAAATTCAGCCTTTTTTCTTTATTATTTATGAAATCATATTGTTATTTATATTAGAAAGAGGAGAAAAGCATGAAAAGTATAAGACTTATTAAAGGACAAACTATGAGATTAAAAAAACCAGAAGATTTTTCAAATAAGGTGTTTTGGAGTACGGGATTTTTAAGATATGATGGCAATTTTCTTAAAAATGCAGGTTATTATAAAATTAAGAGAGAGCTAAGGGTCGGAGAGGCGGAAGGAGAACGAAGAGCAGAAGCAGCCAAAGCAGATCATCTCTTAAAAATAGATGAAATTTCTAATCAGGATGTATGTATAACAGCAGAAAATAAAGGGAATGTTGTGGTAAGCGTTAAAGATGATACTGGAAAAGAGAGGAAGTGGAGACTGGAAATATTGCATGAAAATCCGAACCATTTACCAGATGTATCAAAAGATGATTTTAGAAAAATTCGTTTGAAATGGAAACAATTATTGACAGGGCAAGGATTAAATGCCACAGAGGAAGGGCGAGAACTGCTGAATGAGATTCATAGAGATGCAGAGAACGTATGGAATAAGTATTTTTATAAGGGGCAGAAAATATGTGAAGGCATTCCGTGGAAAGAAAATCAGAAAGAACAAGAAAACAAAGACATTCCTTATATAGACGATGCAATAAAATTTACATCAGCTTTTCAAAATGTTCTGGTTTTATGTAAAGCTTATGGGGCAGAAGGGGGACTGTTTTATAAAAATCAAGAATTATTGCAAGATATTATCAATATTTTAGATTTTTTATGTAACAAGTGTTATGTGCCGAAAACCCAAACAGATAATTGGTGGACATGGGAAATAGGTATTCCTAAGGAATTAATTCCTTCTTTAATGATTATTTTTGACAGTCTTACAAAAGAACAGATATGGAAATATACAGAGGGAATTGCCTTTTTTCAACTGGATCCTTTCCATGAAGGGGGAATTGGAACTGCCAGCACCCATGGACAGGGATATCGCAAGGGGCAAGGGGCAAATATTATTGACTGTTCTACAATAGCAGTGGGATTAGGTGCTTTAAGAGAGGATAATGAGCTGGTATATCTAGGGATGCTTGCATCTGCAGAGACTTTTGTTATTAAAAATGTGGAGGAAAGCAGCAAAATTTCCAATAAGGGATATGAAAGCGGGTTTTATTCGGATGGTTCTTATTTAGATCATGTAAAGGTGCCTTACTTGGGGGCTTATGGGATTGAGTTTATGAAGGGAGCTGCTAAAATTCCGTATTTACTTTACGAAACACCATGGAAATATCCGACTAGTGTATGGAAAAATTTAGAATCATATATTATGGATGGATTTGGAAATGCCATATATAAAGGTTGTATGTTGGATTGTTTGAAAGGGCGTTCTGTATCCAGACCAACATGGAGCAACCGGGATATAGGACGTGAAGCCATGAAAATTATTATTAGATTGCTGGATTTTTTAGGGGAGAATTCAAAAGAAACAGTATTTGCCATGTTAAAAGAGTGGGTAGAGGCAGATAAAGGTTTTTTAGACAGTTTAAAAAATGTAGAAGATATAAACATAAAACACAAAGCACAGAAACTTTTAAGAAATACATCTATTGTAAGTTATGCTGCACCTGTACATAAATCATATCCTCTTATGGACAGAGTAATTCATAGAAGAAAAAAATATCTTTTTGCAGTATCCATGTATTCAGAACGTATCCAAAACACAGAGATTATGAATCATGAAAATCGCTTTGGATGGCATCAGAATAATGGAATGACTTATATTTATGATGATGATAATCAGTATACAGAAAATTATTGGAACACAGTAAATCCTTTAAGACTTTGTGGAACTACGATAGTACCGGTTGATATAGGAAATGGTAAACCGGATAGTTCGGGTTATGCACAGGGAGGAGACTTTTGCTCTAAAGAAAGTTGGGTAGGAGGAACAACCATTGAGAACTATGGCATTAGCGGAATGTCTTTTTCAGGAGAGATCCAAAAAATTCCGGGCGATCCTGTTGTTTCTTATGCGCCGGACTTGAAGGGAAAGAAGTCTTGGTTTATGTTTGAGAATGAAATTGTTTGTTTGGGTGCAGGTATCACCAATAAAAATATGGAGCTTCCGGTGGAAACCATTGTTGAGAATAAGAAACTGAGAAAAGATGGAAGCAATCAGTTTCTGGTAAATGGAGAGAAAACAGATATTCCGGTAAAAGAAGCTAACGTAAAAGAGTTAGTCAAACGTAGTGTGGATGTGTCTGGGAGATGTTTTGAACGGGTGAGCTGGGCACATTTAGAGGGGAATCGGGCAAAAGGAACAGGATATTATTTCCCAGAAAAAAATACAGAAATTCAGGTTCGCCGAGGACAAACAGATGGAAGCTGGAAAGACGTAGGAACTTTTGAGGGAGGAAGTACAGAAAACTATTTGGAAATGTGGATGGATCATGGACAGAATCCGGAAAACGCATCTTATAGTTATGTGCTGCTGCCGGAAACAAGCGCGGAAGAAACAGAAAATTACGTAAGGGCACCGAAGGTAAGCATATTGGAAAATAGCAGTGAGGTGCAGGCTGTATATCATGAAGAACTGGGAATTACAGGAATAAATTTCTGGCGGGAGCAGGGAGGAAATGTAAATGGAATAACAAGTGATAGAGCTGCTTCTGTTATGCTCCAGGAAACTGCCAAGGGAACGTTAAAAGTTTCTGTTTCTGATCCAACTATGAAAAATCAAGGACAGATTCAAATTACTATTAAAAAAAAGGTCGGAGACAGCATCCTTCTGGATGAAAGTGTTACTTGTGAAAAGACTGAAAATAGTGTAGTTCTGGTTTTTGATATGGCGAGAAGAAATGGCAGATCATGTATGGCAGAGTTCAAAATAGCTTCAGATTAAAGAGTGAGGAGTGAAAATTCAAGGGAAAAGATATTTTTTTGTTGAATAGATGATTGAAAAATGCAAAAAAACGATATAGAAAGAGGGAAAAGGTGAAAATATACAAGAAAATAATATAGTATTCAAGAATACGAGATATACATATAAGAATCTTTTGCTTAGAATATAAAGCATCAAGAAAATGCCGGCCAGCATAGATGATAAAAAAAGAAGAAGCAATATGTTAAAGTTAAGGAGGATTAACATGAGAAGCAAGTGGGTTCGTATTATTAGTATGGCTTTAGTTGGTACTATGTTATTAACTGGTTGTGGGGCAGCTGGTGGAGATAAGAAAGAAGACTCAAAGGATGAAAAGAGAGAGGTATCTGATAACTTAAATAAAGAAGGTCTGCCGATTTTAAAAGAGAAAGAAACTTTTACTATTGCAGTACCACAAAAGAGTACATTAAAATCAGCGGCAGAAAAGGAATGTGTGAAGGCTGCTGAAGAAGCTACAAATGTTCATATTGAGTGGGTAGAAATTCCTGCTTCAGGCTGGAAAGAAAAAATTAATATCATGTTCAGCACAGATAGCTTACCAGATGCAATTATTGGTGCTGTAGATATGGCGAAGAATTATGAACAGTTAGCAGAGTTAGATGAAATGTTAAAAGAGTATGCACCTAATACAACAGCGTTCTTTGAATCAAGAGACGATTATCCAACAGCTTTATACTCACCAGATGGAAAAGTCCATACACTGCCAACAGGAGATGAAGCAATTCAAAATATTATTGACTCACAATTGTGGATTAATCAGAAGTGGTTAGACAATTTGGGATTACAGATGCCTACTACTATTGATGAATTTAAAGAAGTATTGATTGCGTTCCGTGATAAAGATCCTAATGGAAATGGAAAAGCAGATGAAATTCCATTTACATTCCGCGATGCCTGGGGATGGGGCGGAACCATTGAAAATCTCTTTGGACCTTTCGGCGTGTTAGAAACAGCCAGCCATGTATTCACAAAGGACGGAAAAGTTACTTTCAGTGCAGCAGAGCAGGGGTATTATGATGCATTGGAATGGATGAACGGCTTGTATAAAGAAGGATTGTTTGATAAAGAAGCTTTTACACTTAGTGGAGATCAGTATGCATCAAGAGGTGCAGCCGGAGATAACTTAGGTGTTGTTGCAGGTTATCGTGCAAATGAAGCAGGTGTTGTAAACGAAACAGACTATCGTGCAGTTCCTGTATTAAAAGGAAAAGATGGTACACAGATGATTGGAACCAACAACGTAACAAGAACAGGTGGTTTTGTAATCAGCAAAACTTGTAAAAACCCAGAAGCCTTAGTTCGCTGGTATGATTATATCAATTCAAGTCTGGAATTAGCTCTTGACTGGGGACGTGGTGCAGAGGATGTAACTTGGAGAATTCTGGAACAGGATGGAGAACAGATTCCTCAGTTTATTACAATGGACGAAACAACTTTAAAAGAAAATGGTGGATATCAGTCTAAGGCAGAATATAGAAATGCAGAAAGTTTTTCAGGTGATACACCTTCTCTCTGGAAATATGAATATGCTCAGAAAGTAATAACGGATGAGAATTGTCCACCGGATTATAAATTAGAGGCTGTAAATGATCAGATGCAGTATGGAGTTATGGAACTTCCTTCCGGGACAGCTACTCTGGAAAATTCAGAAAGAAGAACAATTTTATTAGCTGACATTGATAACTACTTGAAAAAATTTATTGCAGATTCTGTAATCAATGGTATTGATGAAGGAAAATGGGAAGAACATCAGAAAACACTAAAATCCCTTAAAGTAGAGGAATATACAAAACTTTGTCAGGAATTTGTTGACTCTTTAGAAACAGATAAATAGCAAAGAAGTATAATCTGGTACAGTGCTTGTGTGAGTGCAGTGCTGTACCAGATTGTGTTTATGGAGGGAAATATGTCAAATACAAAAAAAGGAAAAAAAAGTGGGAAGTTTCTTCGACACTTAAAGAGAACATGGGTGTGCTATTTGTTTATTCTTCCCATGGTTATTTATGTAGTATTATTTAGTTATGTTCCAATGTATGGAATACAGCTGGCTTTTAAAGATTACCGTCCTAATGATGGGATTTGGGGTAGTGCATGGGTTGGATTGGAACATTTTAAAACTTTTTTTGAATCTTTTCAGTTTAAAGACTTGCTGTGGAATACCTTGTCATTAAGTTTTTATTCTTTAATTGCAGGCTTTCCAATGCCGATTATTTTTGCTTTATTCTTAAATTATATTACTAAGAAACGTTTGAAAAAGGCAGCGCAGATGATTACTTATGCACCACACTTTATTTCAATGGTAGTATATTGTGGTATGATTTTAATTTTCTTATCCAGTGATGGTGTTGTAAACCAGCTTTTAATGATTTTTGGAGTTGATCCGGTAGGATTTTTATCAAATCCAGAGAATTTTAGACACATTTATGTATGGTCCGGAGTACTACAGGGTATTGGATGGGGCTCTATTATGTATATCTCCGTATTGACATCTGTTGGACCGGAGCTTCATGAAGCCGCTACGGTAGATGGAGCAAGTCGTTTTCAAAGGTTGCTTTATATCGATCTACCTTCCATTATGCCGACTATGGTAATTATGTTAATTATGAGAGCCGGAGAAATCATGGACTTAGGATTTGAAAAAGCGTTCTTATTACAGAATAGTATTAACCTTGAATATTCAGAAATTATTTCAACTTATGTATATAAAATTGGTATTCAAAATGGACAGTTTAGCTATTCAGCAGCAATTGGCTTGTTTAACAATGTTATTAACCTGCTGCTGTTAGTTGTAGTAAATAAGATTGCAAAACGTGTTTCAGATGTAAGTCTTTGGTAGGAAGGAGTAGGCAATGAATAAGTTGAAAAAAATGAGTAAATCAGATATCGTATTTCTTTTTATTGTTTATGCTACGGTTATTCTGATTTCGGTTGTTATTTTATATCCATTGTGGTTTGTTATAATTGCATCAATTAGTGATCCTAATTTGGTTGCCACAGGAGAAGTTCTTCTTTTGCCCAAAGGAGTAACCTTTGAAGGATTCAAGTATATTTTTAGAGATCCTAGAATTTGGTCAGGGTACTACAATACCATTCGTTATACGGTTGTAGGAACTATGCTGGCGTTATTTATTACGATTCCGGCAGGATATGCATTGTCCAGAACGGATATGATGGGACGCGGAATTATCATGAAACTGTTAATTGTGACAAAATACTTTTCCGGTGGTTTGATTCCTACTTATTTAGTAGTAAAAGGTCTCGGGCTCGTAAATACTCCTTATGTGTTAATGATTTTAGGCTCATTTTCCGTATTTAACTTAATTTTGTGCAGAACATATTTCCTGAATACAATGCCTATCGAATTGCAGGAGGCTGCAGAAATCGATGGATGTGGTATTTTCCAGTATTTCCTGAAAGTAGTAATTCCTTTGTCAAAATCCATTATTGCAATTATGGTACTTTATTATGCGGTAGGTCATTGGAACTCCTTCTTTAATGGATTGATTTATGTAACGGATAGTGATTTATATCCATTGCAGCTGATTTTAAGAGATATTTTGATTACAGGGCAGTCTGTAGATCCATCAACTGTAGATCCGGATTCTCTGGAATTGATGAAACAGATTGCAAGAACAATTCAGTATGGTGTAATTATTGTATCTTCTTTACCGGTACTGGTGTTGTATCCTTTTGTTCAGAAACATTTTGTAAAAGGTGTTATGATTGGTTCAGTGAAAGGTTGATGATATTTCATGGAAAATGTATTGATTATACATGTGGACCAGCTTAGACGAGATGTATTAAGCTGTTATGGAGGAAAGGAAGTGCAGACGCCGAATATTGATTTTCTTGCGGAAAATGGAGTTCTGTTAGAGAATTTTTATACACCAAGTGCTGTCTGCACCCCCTCAAGGGGGTGCTTTTTTACGGGCAATTATCCCCACGAAAACGGAGCATATAGAAATGGAATTCCTGTAAAAAAGGATGCACATGGATTTGCAGAAGCGTTTGCAAAAGCAGGATATCATACAGGATATCTGGGAAAATGGCATTTAGCAGACCATAAGGAAAGAGGAGATGACTTAGGAGAATATAATTCTCTGGGATTTGAGGATTGGGATTATAAAGTAGAATTTGGACATTGTAAATCTGTTGCTTATGAAAATGGAAAAGTAAGACCGAAAAGAGAAGTAGGAAATAAAAGAAGTTATACAACGGATTGGCTTACAGATGAGACAATTAAATTTTTAAATAATCAGCTAAAAAATACAAGCCCTTCTTTATTTACGGTAAGTATACCGGATCCTCATCAACCATTTGAAGTCAGACCGCCTTATGATACAATGTTTGACCCATTAAAAGTAGAAATACCGGAAAGCTTCTGGGAAAGAGAAATACCGGATTGGGCAGAAAGAGATACATGGGGAAGATTGCACTATTATCCGTATGGACTTTTCGAAAGAGAAGGACATTTGCGTAGATTGAAAGCTCAATATCTTGGAGCTGTAAAATGTATTGATGATAACATTGGAAGAATTATTCAATGTTTAAAAGATACAGGATTATGGGAAAACACTATGGTTGTTTTTACCACAGATCATGGCGAATATATGGGGGAACATGGACTTATGGAGAAAAATAATCTCTATGAAAGTGTATATCATATTCCTTGTGTGATTTCTATGCCATGGAAGAACATTCAGGAAAGACGCTGCAATACATGGATAAATGTGGTGGATTTTGCCCCTACGTTAGCTGGAATGATGGAAATTCCTTATCCGTTTCAGGTACAGGGGAGAGACTTATCAACACATCTTTTGGAAAACAGAAAAACGGAACAGGTTCTTTATATTCATCCCAGTGATGTGCCGAGAGCAGGAATTATTACACCGGAATTTGAACTTGCTTATGTGGGAAAGGGATGGTGTGAGGAAGAATTCCATGACCATATTTTATTTGATATGAGAAAAGATCCTCTCCAGATGACAAATGTATTTGGAAAACCGGAGTATGCTGAGGTACAAAGAACGTTGACAGAAAAGATAAGGAAACATTTTGAAGAAATCGGTACACCGAAGAAGTTTTTGCCAAAAGAAGTATGGACAGTTGAAGAAAAGGACGGGAATTAAAATGAAAAGTGTGTTTCTTCCAAAAGATAATCATGGAGAAATCTTACATGCTCATGGAGGGCAGATTTTAATAGAAAACGGGATTTATTACTGGATTGGAGAAAACAGAACACAGAGAAACAAAGTTTCCTGTTATAAATCGAAGGATTTTTTAAATTGGGAATTTTGTAATCACATTTTAACTCTGGACTCGGAGGTAGAGGAAAAATTTTCGGACAGAGATTTGCGTTTGGATATACCGGAACAGAAAGCTTCTATTGGTACAGGTTGCAATATAGAGCGCCCTAAGGTGATTTACAATGAAAAAACGCAACAATATGTGATGTGGGCACATTGGGAGATGCCGTCAGACTATAAACTTGCCAGATGTGCGGTAGCTGTGTGTGATACCATTGACGGAGATTATACATATCTTGGAAGCTTCAATCCAATGGGATACATGTCACGGGATTGTACTCTTTTTGTAGATGATGATAAGTGTGCATATTTTATATCTGCTGCAAGAGATAATCAGGATTTACATATTTATCGTTTGACAGAGGATTATTTGTCAATCGAGAGTAAAGTGTGTACTTTATGGTCGGGAGAACTAAGAGAAGCGCCGGTGATGTTTAAAAGAAACGGATATTATTATCTTTTAACCAGCGGATGCACAGGCTGGAAACCAAATCAGTCGTCTTACGCATATTCCCGCTGTATTGACCATGGGTGGTCGAAGCGTTTTGAGCTGGGAAATGAAACTACGTTTCAATCTCAACCTACTGCAATTATTAAAACAGAGAATATTTTATCAGGTGAAGTCCAATATTGGTATTTGGGAGACCGTTGGGGTGGTTGCGGAGAAGCGTATTTTCAGTCGGAATATGTACTTTTACCATTAATATTTTCTTCAGATACGGATTTACATTTAGAGTGGGGGGGAGGAGATACTACATGAATATTTTATTCATCATGGCAGATGACCAAGGTTCATGGGCGATGAACTGTGGGGGAACAAAAGAATTGTATACACCTAACTTAAATCGAATAGCAGAAAGCGGAATGCAGTTTCAAAATTTTTACTGTGTATCGCCGGTCTGCTCTCCGGCAAGAGCCTCTGTACTTACCGGTAATATTCCTTCTTCTCATGGTGTGCATGACTGGATACGAAGCGGAAATATTGATAAAGATAAGTTTGAAGAGGCAGGCAGAGAAAATCCGTACTGGAATGGGTATTCCTGTGAAAACAAGCCGATTTCTTATTTAGAAGGAAAAACTACATACACAGATGTGCTAAATGAAAATGGATATAGGTGTGCTCTGGCAGGTAAATGGCATTTAGGTGACAGTGTTTGCCCTCAACATGGTTTTTCTAAGTGGTATACCATTGGATTAGGGGGATGTGATTATTTTCATCCGGATATTGTGGAAAATGGAAATATAAAAGTTTTGCACAATCAGTATGTTACAGAAGTAATTGCAAACAAAGCAATAGAATACTTAAACGAGTTTCAGCATCAAGAAGAACCCTTTTATCTTTCTGTGCATTTTACAGCACCTCATTCTCCATGGGGAGAAGGACAACATCCTAAAAAATGGATGGATTACTATGAAAATTGTGATTTCCCAAGTATTCCTGATGAGGCAGATCACCCGGATTTAACTACGGGACCGGTATTTGGAACTGAAAAGAGAAAAGAAAATCTCAGAGGTTACTTTGCGGCAATCAGCGCAATGGATGAGCAAATCGGAAGGATTTTAGATACTCTTGAGGCAAATGGGTTAAGAGAAAATACTCTTGTTGTGTATACAGCAGATAATGGTATGAGTATGGGGCATCATGGTGTATGGGGGAAAGGAAATGGAACGTTTCCTTTTAATATGTACGAAACATCTGTAAAAGTACCATTTCTTATGTCTTTACCGGGGGTAATTCCGCAAGGAAAAAGAGAAGAAACTATTCTTAGTGCATATGATATTTTTCCCACACTTTTAGAGCTTTGTCACATAGATGGAGAGAATTATAAAAAATTGCCGGGCAGAAGCTTTGCATATCTTCTTCGAGGGGAAAAGGAACAGAGGAAGAGGGATGAAGAAATCGTGGTGTTTGATGAATATGGTCCGGTGCGTATGATTCGCAATCAAGATTGGAAATATATTCATCGATATCCGTATGGACCTCATGAGCTATATTATTTAACGGAGGATCCGGAGGAAAAAGAAAATTTATGCGGACAACCGAAATATGAAAAAACGGTAGTCGAAATGAGAGCAAGGTTAAATGAATGGTTTAATAAGTATGCAGATGAAAAGGTAGATGGAGTAAAAGAGAGTGTCACCGGATTGGGACAAATGTGTCGAGCCGGCATTTATTCAGAAAAAACAGATACGTATTATTGTGAAAAATAGTATGATCATAGCGGAAGAGGAGAAAATTATGGCACAGACATTTGAAAACCTTGAAAAATATCAAGGGTGTAGTCAGGAGTTGATTGAACAGGCAGTTCGTCAGGCAACAGATATTGTAAAAGGAAATTTAAAAGATTTTACAGATTTTTTTCAGTCACCAAATACGAAGCAGGGATTTTATTGGCAGACAGAAAATGCAGAATGGACCACAGGATTTTGGACCGGTGTTGTATGGCTGGCTTATGAGCTTACAAACGATGAGGAATTTAAGAAAACAGGGGAAATTCATGTAAACAGCTTTTTAAATCGTATTCAGAAAAAAATTGATGTGAATAATCACGATATGGGATTTCTGTATAGTCTTTCCTGTGTTGCGGCATATAAACTTTGCGGAAACGAAAAGGGAAAAGAGGCTGCAATATTGGCAGCCGATCACTTGCTTACCAGATACAGAGAAAACGGAGAGTTTATTCAGGCATGGGGAAATGTAGGAGATCCAAAGGATTATCGCCTAATTATTGACTGTCTGTTAAATCTTCCCTTATTATACTGGGCAACAGAGGCAACAGGAAATCCGGAATATGCTGAAAAGGCATGCAAACATATTCATACAGCAATGCAGTGCGTGTTAAGAGAGGATCATTCTACTTATCACACATATTATATTGATCCGGAAACCGGAAAGCCTTCTCATGGCGTAACGCATCAGGGAAATCGAAATGGTTCTGCATGGGCAAGAGGACAGGCATGGGGGGTTTATGGTGTAGCTTTGAGCTATCGCTATCAAAAAAATCCAGAATATATTCAGATGTTCCAAGATGTAACCGATTACTTTATTGAGCATTTACCGGAGGATTTAATTCCATATTGGGATTTTGACTTTGACACAGGGAGCACAGAACCAAGAGATTCTTCTTCCTCTGCCATTGCGATTTGTGGTATTTATGAAATGCTTCCGTATCTGGAAAAAGAGGAAGCAGAAAAATACTGTATGGCAGCCGATAAAATGTTGCGTGCTTTGATTGAGAGCTGTGCGGTAAAATCCATTGAACAGTCGAATGGACTTCTGTTGCATGGCACTTATGCAAGAGACACCAAAGAAAATACCTGTACGGATAGAGGTGTGGATGAGTGTAATACATGGGGGGATTATTTCTATTTAGAAGCTCTTAGAAGAAGATGTGGAGCATGGAACCCTTACTGGTAAGGAGGAAAATCATGAAGAAAAGACCAAATTTATTATATGTTTTTCTGGATCAGTGGAGATATCAGGCAATGGGGTATGCAAAATCAGATGAAGTGTGTACGCCACACATGGACAGCTTTGCAAGGGAAAGCTTAGACTGCACCGAAGCGGTCAGTACCTTTCCACTTTGTTCTCCTCATCGTGCATCTCTGTTTACGGGAAAATATCCTTTTAGTGTAGGAATGTGGACCAACTGTAAAATAGGATTGAGTGAAGTCTTAATGTTAAAACCGCAGGAAACCTGTATTGGAAATGTATTAAAGGATACAGGCTACCATACAGGTTATATTGGAAAATGGCATTTAGATGCTTCCGAACAGAACTTTGAGAAAAATCCGATTTCCGGGGCAAGTCACTGGGATGCTTATACACCACCGGGGGAAAGAAGACAAGGTTTTGATTATTGGCTGTCTTATGGTGCTTGTGATGAACATTTAGATCCCCATTATTGGGCGGATACACCGGAACAGATTAAGCCGGGTTGCTGGTCGCCGGAATTTGAGACGGATAAGGCATTGGAATATATGGAAGAAAAGAAAAATCAGGCGGAGCCCTTTGCATTGTTTGTCTCTTACAATCCACCTCATCTTCCGCATGAATTGGTACCGGATAAATATTATGAACAGTACAAGGATATGCCGGTGTATTTCAGAGAAAATGTGCCTGAGGAAAAACGGACTCCGGATATGGAAACTATTACCAGACAGTATTTTGCAGCAGTTACCGGTGTAGATGAACAGTTTGGAAGACTTTTAGAGTTTTTGAAAGAAAATGGAATGGAAGAAGATACGATTGTGGTACTTTCTGCAGATCATGGAGAAATGTTAGGTTCACATGGACACATGGGCAAAAATGTATGGTATGAGGAGTCTATCCACATTCCATTGTATATCCGCCAGAAAGGGCGTCTTGCTCCTGCAAAATATAAGGAGCTGGTAGCAAGTCCCGACCACATGCCTACACTTTTAGGACTGTTGGATATTCCTGTGCCGGATACCTGTCAGGGCTTTAATCATGCGCCGGGAATACTGGGACAGGAAAATGATGCGCCAAAGGATGCGTTTTTATGCTCTTATCCGGGAATGCCGGAAATGGTGGCAGCCTTTGAAAAACAGGGGTTGAACAGTAAGTGCTATGGCTGGAGGGGTATTCGGACACATACACATACTTTTGTAATAAATAATGGATATAAACCGGGAGAAAAACAGGTGAAAATGTTGTATAACAATGAAGAAGATCCTTATCAGCAAAATCCCATTATGATTACGGAGCTGAACGAGGAGCTTGCAGCGGGATATGAAAGGAGTCTGAGGGAATACTTAGACATGCAGCGGGACCCGTTTCTTATATAAAAATCAGGAGGTTGTTGCTTAGGCAATGACCTCCGTTTTTAGTATCATGACGAAGATTAAGAAAAAGAAGAAAAAAGATACAAGAATAAAGAAGATTCTTATCAGCAAAATCCGGTGATGATTACAGAGTTGGACGAGGAGCTTGCAGCAGGCTGTGAAAGGAGTCTGAGGGAATATTTAGATATGCTGCAGGAGCAACTTTTATATGGTGTACAGATTTTACATATATCTGGCTGGCAAACGGGAAAATGCGCTATAATTACTCTATTATTGACCTGTATGACCGAAGTGTAGTTGCGACTGCTAACTCAGATTACATAAATGCTGAACTTGCAAAAACAATATTGGAAAAAGCATTAAGCGTGGAAAACGCTGCCCTATTTATAGAAAAGAATATGGAATTTGTGCGTCCTCTCATGTTATGATAGAAAAAAAATACATTTACGAAAAACGGAGTCACGCACATGAACTATCTTGATAAATCCCTGTACGAATACAGCCGTACAGACTTCTACCCTTTCCACATGCCGGGGCACAAGCGCCAGGTACAAAATGAATCCCTGCGCAATCCCTACGCTGTGGACATCACGGAAATTACAGACTTTGACAATCTGCACCATGCCGAGGGCATTATAAAAGAAAATCAGGATTTGGCGGCAGAGTTATATCACGCAGAGAAATCCTGGTTTTTAATCAATGGCAGTACGGCTGGGATTCTGGCGGCTGTTTCGGCCTGTACTTCCCGGAACGGGAAGCTTCTGATGGCGCGCAACTGTCACAAAGCTGTGTACCATGCCGCCTATCTGCGGGGACTGGAAACCGTGTATTTATACCCATCTTATGAACCATTTTGTGGATTAAACGGCGGAATCAGCCCTGCAGATGTGGAAAAAGCATTGGAAGAAAATCCAGACACAGAAGCGGTTATGATTACTTCACCTACTTATGACGGTGTGGTATCTGATATTGAAAAAATTGCAGAAATTGTCCACAGACATGGAATCCCGCTGCTTGTAGATGAAGCTCATGGCGCGCACTTTGCCTTTCACCCTGCATTTCCTGTATCTGCGCTGGAACTGGGGGTCGATGTGGTGATTCATAGTTTACATAAAACATTGCCCGCCATGACGCAGACTGCACTTCTTCACAAAAAGGGAGGACGGGTGTCAGAGGAAAAACTGGAAGAATTTCTGGACATCTACGAAACCAGCAGTCCATCTTATATACTTATGGGAGGAATTTCCTACTGTCTGCGCTATGTGAAAGAACAGGGGCAGGAACAGTTTGGACAATTTTGGGAGTATCTGCAGGAATGCCGCAAAGCACTGGGCAAATTACGGGTACTGCGATTGATAGGAAAAGAATTGACAGAACAGAAAGATATTTTTGATTTTGATTGTTCTAAAATTGTCATTTCTACAGCAGGGGCAGACATAGACGGTCCGGGACTCCATGAACTTCTGCGTAAGCGGTATCACCTGGAAATGGAAATGGAGGCAGAACAGTATATCCTGGCGCTCACCAGCGTGGCAGACAGCCGGGAAGGCTTTCAAAGACTCACAAAGGCTCTTCTGGAAATTGACAGGGAGCTGGCAGAGAAACATGCACCGGAGGGCTTTTGCTTTATAGAGAGCTGTCAGCAGGTGCACAACGAGCGGGTGTATCCTGTCTGGAAAGCCATGGAAAGCCCTTGCCGAAAAGTTCCTTTAGAGGAAAGCATAGGGAAAATTTCTGCGGAATATGTCTATCTCTATCCGCCGGGAATCCCGCTTTTGGTGCCGGGAGAGCGAATCAGTCCGGAATTTTTCAGACATATGGAAGAATTAAAGCTACAGGGATTGACTTTGCAGGGAATGAAAGATTACAGCCAGAATTCGATTTACATTGTGGAAGAAAGGAAAAATAATGGGTAAAATTTTTTATATTATGGGAAAAAGTTCCTCTGGAAAAGATACGATTTACAGCCGGCTTTTGGAGGATAGTCAGCTGGGGCTTTCCAGAATTGTTTTATATACCACCAGACCCATGCGGGAGGGGGAACAGGAAGGCCGGGAGTACCATTTTACGGATGAGGCCTGTTTTGAGAAATTGCAGGAACAGGAAAAAGTCATTGAATCCCGCACCTATCAGACCGTATATGGACCCTGGACGTACTTTACAGCAGATGACGGAACGCTGGAACTTGCAGAAAACAGTTATCTGGGCATCGGCACGCTGGAATCCTATGAGGGGATGAAGAAATATTACGGAGAAGAAAGCGTAGTGCCTGTGTATGTGGAGGTGGAGGACGGAGAACGCCTGCGCCGGGCCATTCGCAGGGAAGAATTGCAGAAAATACCTAAATATGAAGAGATGTGCCGGCGTTTTCTGGCTGATGCGGAGGATTTCAGCGAGGAAAAACTGCAGCAGGCGGGAATCTCAAAAAGATTCCTGAATATAGAATTGGAGAATTGTATAAAAGAAATTAAAAACAGTATACAAAAGTTGCAGTAGACGGAAAATATATGCTATAATGTGCTATAAACAAAGATAAGAAATCCTTCGGGATTACGGGAATTGAGGTGAATTGCAATGCAGGAAATAGAAAAAGTATTGGGACACGAAGAAGTAATTAAACATTTGCAGAATGCAGCGGCTATGGATAAAGTTTCCCATTCCTATATTTTTGCAGGAGAGAAGGGAAGCGGCAAAAAGCTGCTGGCAAAATTATTTGCTATGACATTGCAGTGTGAAAAACATGGGAAGGAACCATGTCTGCAGTGCAGTTCCTGTAAGAAAGCGATGAACCGGAACCACCCGGATATTATTTATGTAAGCCATGAAAAACCCAACTCCATTGGAATTGAGGATATCCGGGAACAGCTCATTGCAGATGTGGACATTAAGCCTTATACAGGGCCTTATAAGGTTTACATCGTAGATGAGGCGGAAAAATTGACGGTACAGGCGCAGAATGCCCTTTTGAAAACCATTGAAGAGCCGCCGGCATATGCAGTCATTATGCTTCTGGTCAATAATGGCGCAACGTTGCTTCCGACCATTGCCTCCAGATGTGTAACATTGAATTTTAAGCCCGTCCGGGATGAGGTGATTAAGAAATACCTTATGGAAGAGCTTCATGTGCCGGATTATCAGGCAGAAGTCAGTGTGGCTTTCGCCCAGGGAAATGTGGGAAGAGCAAAGCAGATTGCAACGGCAGAGGACTTTGCGGAAATGATGGAAGCAGCTTTTCGAATCCTGAAAAAAGGAAAAGATATAGAAGTCTATGAAATGGTAGACGCCATAAAGCTGCTGTCGGAACAGAAGCACACAGTTTATGAATACCTGGATTTGTTCCTGGTGTGGTTCCGGGATGTGCTGATGTTTAAAGCAACCAATCAGATAGACGGACTGGTTTTCAGGCAGGAATACAATGATATTAAAAGCCGCGCAGACGTCAGCTCCTATGAAGGGCTGGAAACCATTATCAAGGCCATTGAGACTGCCAAACAGCGTCTGCAGGCCAACGTGAATTTTGACTTAACCATGGAACTTCTGTTCCTTACAATCAGGGAGAACTAATCATGACAAGAGTAATTGGAGTAAGATTCCGCAATGTGGGTAAAATCTATTATTTTTCCCCTAAAAATCTGGAAATCAAATCCGGAGACCATGTAATTGTGGAAACGGCAAGAGGTGTGGAATACGGCAGTGTGGTGCTGGCACCTCGGGATGTAGAAGATGAAAAGGTGGTGCAGCCTTTAAAAGAGGTTATCCGCATTGCCAATACCCAGGATGACAAAAAGGAAGAAACCAATCGGAAAAAGGAAAAGGAAGCTTTTCGTATCTGTCTGAAAAAAATCAGAGAACACAGCCTGAATATGAAACTGATAGATGTGGAATACACCTTTGATAACAACAAAATTCTGTTTTATTTCACGGCAGACGGAAGAATTGACTTCCGTGAGCTGGTAAAGGATTTGGCGTCTATTTTTAAGACCCGAATCGAACTTCGTCAGATTGGTGTTCGGGATGAGACGAAAATTCTGGGAGGAATCGGAATTTGCGGACGTCCTCTTTGCTGCCATACTTACCTGTCAGAATTTGTCCCCGTGTCCATTAAAATGGCAAAGGAGCAGAATCTTTCCTTAAATCCGACGAAAATTTCCGGTGTCTGCGGACGTCTGATGTGCTGTCTGAAAAATGAGGAAGAAACTTACGAGGAACTGAACAAAAAGCTGCCGAATACAGGCGACCGGGTAACCACCTCTGACGGATTAAAAGGTGAGGTACAGAGCGTCAATGTGTTAAGACAGCTGGTAAAAGTTATTGTAGACGTGGAAGATGAGAAAGAAATCCGGGAATATCCGGCTTCTGAACTGAAATTCAAAGCCAGACAGAAACGGGAAAAAATCCGCCTGTCAGACGAAGAGATGAAGGCGCTCAAAGAGCTGGAAAGAGATAAATAAGAGAAAGAAAAGAGACAGAGAGGAAATTTCATGGAAGAGAAGAGTTTGCTTCTGGAACATGAAAGACTGGACGACCTGCAAAACGGATACATGCTGATACAAAATCCGAAGCAGTTCTGCTTTGGGATAGATGCCGTGCTGCTCTCCTGGTTTGCCTGCGTGAAACCGGGAGAGGAAGTGCTGGATATGGGGACGGGCACTGGAATCGTCCCCGTTTTATTAAAGGCAAGGTATCCCCAGGGGCATTTTACCGGTCTGGAAATACAGGAAGAAAGCGCAGACGTAGCCAGAAGAAGTGTACAGTACAATCACCTGGAAAAAGACATTACGATTACAACAGGAGACATTAAAGAGGCCGCGTCGATTTACGGAGGGGCTTTTTTTGATGTGGTAACAACCAATCCGCCTTATATGGTGGGCAGTCATGGGCTGACTGGAGAAAATCAGGCCAAAGTCATTGCCCGGCATGAAACTTTGTGTAACCTGGAAGACATTGTCAGCCAGGCGGCAAAAGTATTAAAACCAAGGGGCAGATTTTATATGGTGCATCGTCCCTTCCGGCTGGCGGAAATATTTTCCGTAATGGTGCAGTATGGCATTGAGCCTAAGCGCATGCGGCTGGTACACCCCTATGTGGACAAAGAGCCCAACCTGGTGCTGGTGGAAGGTATGCGGGGCGGCAAGTCCAGAATTACAGTGGAAAAGCCCTTGATTGTATATGAGAAACCAGGCGTTTATACCCGTGAGGTATTGGATATTTACGGACAGGAGACGAAAAAATGAGCGGAAAATTATACCTGTGTGCAACCCCCATCGGCAACCTGGAGGACATTACTTACCGGGTGCTGCGGACGCTGAAAGAGGTGGATTTGATTGCCGCAGAAGACACCAGAAACAGCATTAAGCTTCTGAATCATTTTGAGATTAAAACCCCTATGACCAGCTATCATGAGTACAATAAGTTTGATAAGGGGCGGTATTTGATTCAGCTGATGGAGGAAGGCAAAAACATTGCCCTGATTACAGATGCCGGAACACCGGGAATTTCAGACCCGGGAGAAGAGCTGGTGGCCATGTGCTATGAAGCAGGTCTTGAGGTGACTTCTCTTCCCGGCGCGGCGGCCTGCATTACGGCGCTGACCCTTTCCGGGCTGCCTACCAGAAGGTTTTCCTTTGAAGCTTTTCTGCCTTCTGATAAGAAGGAGAGAAGTTTTATTTTGGAATCCCTGAAAGCGGAAACCAGAACCCTGATTCTTTATGAGGCACCTCACAGATTAATAAAGACCCTGGAGGAACTTTACGAAGCACTGGGAGAGCGGAGAATTTCCGTATGCAGGGAGTTGACGAAGAAGCACGAAAGTGTCTTTCGGGGAACTCTTTCAGAGGCCGTCAGCTGGTATGGTGAGCATGCTCCAAAAGGAGAATGTGTGCTGGTGCTGGAGGGACGCAAAAAAGAAGAACTGGAAGAAGAAGAACGGCGCAGATGGGAGGACATGACACTGGAAGAGCATATGGATCTCTATCTGAACCAGGGAACTGAGAAAAAAGAAGCGATGAAAAAGGTTGCAAAAGACAGGGGAATCCGTAAGCGAGACGTTTATCAGGCGCTTTTAAAAGACTGAAATCTGTATTTTGAAGTGGGAAAAGCATATGAATGAAAGAGATAAAGAATACGAAAAACGATTAAGAGAAAGAGAGCGAAGACGCCAGCAGCGGCGCAAAGAAGTTTTAAAACAGAGAATTCTTCTGGGAACCGTGGGAGGGCTTCTGGCGGTGATTCTGGTCACAGCGGCGGTGTCAGGAGCAAAGAAAGATTCTAAGGCTGCAAAGGAACAGCAGAAGAAAGCAGAAGCTGTTCAAAAGGCAGAAGAAAAGGCGAAAAAAGCGGAAGAGGCCAAGAAAGCCCAGGATGCGGTGTTTACAATCAGTGCAGCAGGGGACTGTACTCTTGGTACGGACGAAAATTTCGACTATGAAACAGGCTTTACGGGAAAATATGATGCGGTACAGGACCCGTCCTATTTCTTCAAAGAGGTAAAATCTATTTTTGAAGCGGATGATTTAACTATTGTAAACATGGAGGGAACGCTGACTGAGGAGGAAACCCGTGCAGATAAGCTGTATGCTTTTAAAGCCTCTCCGGAATATGCGAAAATTCTTACAGAGGGTGATGTGGAAACCGTAAATCTTGCAAACAATCACACCTACGATTACGGGGAAAAAAGTTATACGGATACCATAGCAGCTCTGGACGCAGAGGGAATTATTTCCTTTGGAAATGACAGGACTGCTATCATAGAAATTCAGGGGATTAAGGTAGGACTTCTGGGAACTTACGAACTGCGGGACCACATGGGCTGTGAGCAGGAGATGAAAGACAATATTGCCAATCTGAAGGAACAGGGGGCGCAGTTGATTATTGCAACGTTCCACTGGGGGGAAGAGCGGGAGAATATTCCCAACGAAACCCAGGTAGCCCTGGCTCATTCTGCCATTGACAATGGAGCGGATTTAGTGCTGGGACATCACCCTCATGTACTGCAGGGAATTGAAGAATACAAAGGGAAAAATATTGTGTACAGCCTGGGAAACTTCTGCTTTGGCGGGAATTCAGGACCCGCGGATATGGATACCATGATTTTCCAGCAGACTTTTACCTTTGTAGACGGAGAACTGCAGGAAGACAATGTGAAGAATATTATTCCGTGTAAGATTTCATCTGCTTACACAGAAGGATATAACAACTATCAGCCGCTGCCTGTAGAGGGAGAAGTGAAGGAAGCAATTTTCACAAGGATACAGGAGTACAGCCAGGCTGTGGGAACAGAACTTGATGTGACCGGAATGGGAATGAAAGAAGATACTTCTTCAAAAGACGAATAGAATACAGAATATTTTCATAAGCTGATACAAAAGAATTTCCTGGAGGTTTTATGCTGGATATACTCTGGGCTGTAATGCTTCTTACAGGAATTTTGTACGGTGCGCTTACCGGAAATATGAACCAAGTGACGGACGCTGCTCTTTCCTCTGCGAAAGAGGCAGTGTCCCTTTGTATTACTATGGCAGGAATTGTGGCTATGTGGGTAGGTGTTATGCAGATTGCCAGAACTTCGGGACTGGTGGATAAAATGACAAAAGGCATGCAGCCGCTTCTGGCTTTTTTGTTTCCGCGGATACCCGGGGAACACAGAGCCATGGAATTTATTTCTGCCAATATGATAGCCAATTTTCTGGGACTTGGGTGGGCGGCAACACCTTTTGGGCTGAAAGCCATGGAAGAACTGGGGAAACTGGAGGAAGAAAGAAGACAGGGAAAGGCCTTGGGAACGGTCAGAGAAAGCGGTATGGCCAGCAATGAGATGTGTACGTTTTTGATATTGAACATATCATCTTTGCAGCTGATTCCTGTGAATATTATTGCCTACAGAAGTCAGTATGGGAGTGTGAATCCTACAGCCATCGTGGGGCCGGCCATTGTAGCGACCTTGGTGAGTACGGCGGTGGCAGTGGTGTTTTGTAAGGGAATGGAAAGAAGAAAGCATTGACGTATGGCAAGACAGGGTGTATAATGACTCCATTACAGCTTTGCTACGTTGAAGTGTAACGGTTTTATTTGATAAAGTATCGAGGCGACAAGGAGGAAAAAAAATGAAACGAAAGAAGTTATTAGCCCTTACAATGACAGCAGCAATGGGAATGTCCATGGCAGCCTGCGGAGGAGAATCAGATTCCGCAGAAAGCAGCGGAGACGTCTATAAAATCGGAATCTGCCAACAGCTTGAGCATGATGCTTTAGACCAGGCAACCCAGGGGTTTGAGGATGCCTGCAAAGAAAAATTTGGTGAGGACAAGGTAGAATTTGACAAGCAGAATGCCCAGGGCGAGCAGGCTATGTGCAGCACCATTATCAATAATTTTGTCTCTTCGGATGTGGATTTGATTCTTGCCAATGCGACTCTGCCTTTGCAGACTGCAGCACAGGCTACCGCAGATATCCCGATTCTGGGAACTTCCATTACCGATTATGCGTCTGCTCTGGGCGTCGACCCGGAGGACTGGACAGGTGCTACCGGCGTAAATATTTCAGGAACCAGTGATTTAGCACCTATTGACAAGCAGGAAGATATGCTTCTGGAACTGGTACCGGATGTGAAACAAGTGGGTATTTTGTACTGTTCAGCAGAAGTAAATTCTGAATATCAGGCGAAGATGTTTGCAGAAGAACTGAAAAAAGACGGCATTTCCTATAAAGAATATACGGCGGCCGATTCTAATGAAATCCAGTCCGTTGTCACCAATGCGGTGAGCGAGTGCGATGTGCTTTACGTTCCGACAGACAACACCATGGCGAATAACACAGAAATTATCAATAATGTCTGCCTTCCGGCAAAAGTTCCGGTCATTGCAGGCGAACAGGGAATCTGTGCAGGATGCGGCATAGCTACCTTATCCATCAGCTATTATGATATCGGCTACAAGGCAGGGGAAATGGCGTATGAGATTCTGGCTGAAGGAGCGGATATTACCACAATGGAAATTGAAACCGCACCGGAAGTAACGAAAATGTATAATCCGGCTATTTGTGAGGCATTAGGAATCAAAGTGCCGGAAGGATACGAAGCAATCGCGGAATAAGAGAAGAAAGGATACAGGAGATATGATAACAGGTTATTTGGCATTAGATCCGATGGCTTTGCTGCGGGCGCTTCCGGGAAACGTGGCGCAGGGGCTGATATGGGGAATTATGGCATTGGGAGTATATATCACTTTCCGAATTTTGGACTTTGCGGATTTAACTGTAGATGGTTCGCTGGCAACGGGAGGTGCGGTGGCGGTTATGTTGATTCAGAGCGGCATGCACCCGGCTGTTTCTCTGGTGTTTGCATTCCTGGCAGGCATGGCGGCGGGATTTGTCACAGGGTTTCTGCATACGGCGCTGGGAATCCCCGGAATTCTGGCAAGTATTCTCACACAAATTTCCCTGTATTCTGTGAATTTGGGGATTATGGGAAAGGCAAACCAGAGTATTGGACTGACCCAGAGAAATCTGGTGGCTTCTTCCAGATATGTGACAGCAGATGACAGTGTTTTCTTTTTTGTGAAACTGGTGGCAGGATGTCTGATTCTGGTAGCAGTTGTGTACTGGCTTTTCGGTACGGAACTGGGCTCTTCTATCAGAGCTACGGGCTGTAATCCGCAGATGGCAAGGGCACAGGGCATTAATACAAACTTCACAAAGGTGATTGCACTGATGATTTCCAATGGACTGGTGGGTCTGTGCGGCGGCATCTATGCGCAGTATCAGGGTTCTGCAGACGTCAATGCAGGCCGTGGCGCTATCGTTATCGGTCTTGCAGCCGTGATTATCAGTGAAGTTATTTTTGCAAAACTGTGTGCCGGTAAGAAAATTGCATTTGCCTATACGCTGGCGGCTGTGTTTGTAGGCGCGATACTCTATTTTGTCGCTTATACACTGGTATTATGGCTGGGTGTAAAATCGGATTATATGAAGCTGTTTTCCGCTTTTGTAGTGGCTGTTTTCCTGGCGATTCCTTATCTGAAAGGGAAATATGCAGGGAAGAAGAGGAGGACAAAATAATGGGATACATGCTGGAAATTCAAAATGTACATAAAACTTTTAATCTGGGAACCATTAACGAGAAAATCGCTTTAAACGGTGTAAATTTAAATCTGAATCCAGGCGATTTTGTAACCATTATCGGCGGAAACGGAGCCGGAAAATCCACGACACTGAATGCCATTGCAGGTGTCTGGCCTATTGATGAGGGAAATATCATTGTAGACGGGGTGGATTTGACAAGACTTTCCGAACACAAGAGAGCCGTACATCTGGGAAGAGTCTTTCAGGACCCTATGATTGGCACAGCGGCTACCATGTCTATTGAAGAAAACATGGCCATTGCAGCCAGAAGGGGGGAACACCGGGGATTTCGGTGGGGAATTTCAAAAAAAGAGCGTGAGCAGTATAAAGAGCAGTTAAAAGAGCTGAATCTGGGACTGGAAGAGAGACTGAGCAGCAAAGTGGGACTGCTTTCCGGCGGTCAGAGACAGGCCATTACACTTCTGATGGCGGCTATGAAAAAGCCGAAACTACTGCTTTTAGATGAACATACAGCTGCCCTTGATCCCAAAACCGCGGCAAAGGTACTGGAGATTTCCGATAAAATTATCGAGGAAAATCAACTGACGGCTATGATGGTTACACATAATATGAAAGACGCCATTGCGCACGGAAACCGTCTGATTATGATGCACGAAGGACGGGTCATTTATGATGTGTCAGGAGAAGAAAAGAAAAAACTTCATGTTTCCGACCTTCTGGCAAAATTTGAGGAAGCCAGCGGAGGAGAATTTGCCAATGACAGAATGATGTTGGCATAAGACTTGAAAAACTCCCTTTCTTTGGGTATACTGTTGTATCAGAATGAACCAAAGGAAGGGAGTTTTTATGGAAACAAATGAATTTCTGGAGAAGCCCGTGAAGGGCTTATTTTATCGTTATCTGGTTCCTTCTATTATTGGAACTATGGTAACGTCTATTTATGTTCTGGCGGACACTATTATTATAGGAAAAGGGCTGGGAAGTGTGGCTATGGCTGCGCTGAATATCGCTTTGCCTATTTACAATATTTTCTTTGGCATTGGTCTGCTCTTTGGCGTGGGTGGTTCTGTGCTGATGTCAGTGTACCGGGGAAGGAACCTGAAGAAAGAGGCAGATGCCTACTATACAGCCGCCTTTTTTATGAATATTCTGGTGTGGCTGGTCTGTCTTGTGCTGTGCACGGTTTTTATGGAGGATTTGGCCTGGATGCTGGGCGGAACAGAGGAAACCATGCCTTACATTATGGATTACATTCCGTACATTATCTGGGGTATGGGCGGATACTTTCTTTCTGCCTTTTTGCAGACGGTTATCCGAAATGACGGTGCGCCGAAGCTGGCCATGAATGCAGTAATCGCAGGTGGTGTGACGAATATTATTTTAGATTATGTTTTTGTATTCCCTATGCAGATGGGAATGGCAGGAGCAGCCATAGCAACCGTCATTGGCTCCTGGCTTACCGTGGCGATTTTGTTTGTGCACTTCTTTACGAAGAAGAATCAGCTGAAGTTTAATTTCAAAGGAATCCGTCCCGCATTTATAAAAGAAATTGTGGTGAATGGATTTGCCAGCTTTTTGATTGAAGTTTCTGCGGGAATTACGATTTTCATTTTCAATCTGCAGCTTTTGAACTATGTGGGAAATATAGGAGTCACCGTGTTCGGCATTATCTGTAATGTTTCTATTGTGATTATGGGTCTGTGCAAAGGTGTGAACCAGGCGGCCCAGCCGATTATTTCCATGAATCATGGGGCCGGTAAGAGAGAAAGGACACAGGAGGTCCGGGGACTGGCTATGAGGAATTCTCTGCTTATCTGTGCTGTGCCGGTGCTTGTGGGATTGATTGTACCTAATTTTTATACATACATTTTCCTCAACCCGGATAAAGACATTCTGTCACTTTCCGCAGAGGCGGTAAGAATATACTTTGTAGGATTTATTTTCCTGGCTGTGAATATGGTGTATATTTCCTATTTCCAGTCCGTGGTGAAAAATATGTATTCCCTGATTATCTGTTTGCTGAGAGGATGTATTCTCGTCATTCTCTTCGTGTATTTGCTGCCGGTGTTTCTGGATGTGTCTGGTATCTGGCTGGCTTTCCCGGCGGCGGAACTACTTACCATGTTTGTGGGAAGCAGAATGATGAAAAAGGATTGACAAAACGAAAACAGGTGCTATAATAAATTACGTTATTTGCATATTGTGCCAATGGAAGGGTGCAGGAAAGCGGCGAAATGCCCACCGAAGGAGTAATACTCTCAGGGGTCTTTTACAAGACGAGACTGTATCTGGATGGCTCTCTGGAGAATCCCATTTATGGGTGCCGAAGGTGTAAGCAGACGGAAATCCGGCTGTGAATCTCTCAGGCAAAAGGACAGTGAAGTTTTTACAGTTGTTTTTGTGCTTCAAAAACGGCTGTGCACAAACGCATTTGCGCTTAAACTGAACTTGAAAAGAGGCTGTCACAGGACGCAGGACTTAAAAATACCATTTGGTATTTCTAAGATGCAGATTGTGACAGCCCTGTTTTTTTTCCAACAATATGCTCTCAATCTAAACAAAGGGAGATAGAAAAATGGAAATGGTAGCATCTGTTGTAGAAGTGGTGAACAAATTTTTGTGGGATTATGCGCTTTTAATCCTGCTTCTTGGAACCGGAATTATTTATTCCTTCAGTCTGAAATTTATTCAGATACGGAAGTTCGGCGCGGGAATGAAGAAAATGTTCGGCGGCTTTTCTCTTCATGGGAAAAGCAGTGAAAACGGTCTCAGTTCCTTTCAGGCTCTGGCGACAGCCATTGCAGCGCAGGTAGGTACGGGAAACATTGCCGGCGCAGCCACGGCCATTGCTTCCGGAGGACCGGGTGCAATTTTCTGGATGTGGGTCAGCGCATTCTTTGGTATGGCCACCATTTATGCGGAGGCCGTTATGGCGCAGCACACCAGAGTAAAAGAAAACGGCGTCATTGTAGGCGGTCCGGTGTACTACATAAAATATATTTTTAAAGGAAAATTCGGCAAATTCCTGGCAGGCTTTTTCTCAGTAGCCATCATTCTGGCACTGGGATTCATGGGAAATATGGTACAGTCCAACTCCATTGGAAGTTCTTTTTATAATGCTTTTGGTGTAAAACCCATGGTTGTAGGTGTTGTGATTGCCCTGGTAGCAGCGTTTATTTTTATCGGCGGAATTAATCGAATTGCAAGAGTGACGGAAAAAGTGGTTCCGTTAATGGCTCTGATTTATATTGTGGGCTGTCTGATTATTCTCTTTATGAATCTGGAAGGCACAGGCAGAGCTTTTCATGACATTTTTGTGGCAGCCTTTGACCCCAAAGCAGTTCTTGGAGGTGCGGCTGGTGTTACCGTACAGAAAGCCATGCGTTTCGGTGTGGCAAGAGGTCTGTTTTCCAATGAAGCTGGTATGGGTTCCACGCCTCACGCCCATGCAACTGCAGATGTAAAGCACCCGGGTGACCAGGGAATTATTGCCATGATGGGTGTGTTTATTGATACTTTTGTTATTTTGACGCTGACAGCGCTGGTAATTCTGTCCACAGGCGCTCTTGCAAGCGGAGAGACGGCAGCTGCGCTGGCACAGGTAGCTTTTGATTCTGCGTTTGGTTCTTTCGGAGAAGTTTTCATAGCGATTTGTATGCTGTTCTTTGCCTTTACGACCATTATCGGCTGGTACTATTTCGGAGAGGTGAATGTGCGTCACCTGCTTGGCAAAAAAGCCGTAAAGGTCTATGCTCTCCTGGTGGTTGTCTGTGTACTGGTTGGTTCCGGACTGAAAGTAGATTTGGTATGGAATATGTCTGATATGTTTAACGGACTTATGGTGATTCCGAACTTGATTGCAATTTTGGCCTCTATTAAGGTAGTTAAGCGCCTGAGTAAAGAGCACGAAAATTTGTAAAAAGTTTTGAAAATATGTGCTGGAAACAGTTGAAAAATTTCCCGATTTGCTTTATTCTATAATCTGTCGCAAAAACAGACACCATATTTATAGAAGGCTCAGGGAGGAAACAAAAGATGTGTGAAAAAACCGTGTGCTTTCAGCACATAGACGAAATAAAGGAATTTGTAAATGCAGCGTGCCGCTGTGATTTTGATATTGATATTATCAATGACCGTCTGACTATTGACGCAAAGTCCATTTTAGGTGTGTTAAGCCTGGAATACAATAAAGAACTGTGCGTCAGATATGAACAGCAGGATTCAGAATTTGAAAATGTTCTGGGTAAATTTGCAATCGCATAGAGAAAATTCCCGGACAGGGTGTTTACAAAGTGTGCAAGATGTGATAGCATGAAACATATATGTAAACACAGTGACAAAGAGAGTACATGTATGTCTCGTTTTACAGAGAGGCTTTCGTATGCTGAGAGAAAGCGAATGAGGATATGTGGAAGATGGCTTTTGAGAGGCGCACCGAAGTATGAGAGCATACCAAGGCTGCGACAGGTTCCGCCTGTTATAGCGGTAAGGTATGAATGTACCTGGTGAGGTCTGTGCCGCGAGGCAGAGACGAACAGAAGTGGTAACACGGGTAAATAGGACTCGTCTTCTTTGGAAACAGAGAAGACGGGTTTTTTTGCTTTCGGACAGAAGCTTTATACTGCGCCAATTATGAGCCGAACCCTTAGAACAGGAGGAAGAAAAAGTGGATAAAAAGAAATATTATATTACAACAGCCATTGCCTATACTTCAGGCAAACCTCATATCGGAAATACTTATGAGGCGGTTTTGGCGGACAGTATTGCCAGATTTAAAAGACAGCAGGGGTATGATGTATTTTTCCAGACAGGAACAGATGAACACGGACAGAAAATCGAATTAAAGGCAGCAGAAGCCGGCGTGACCTGCAAAGAATTTGTGGACAATGTGGCAGGGGAAATCAAGAGCATTTGGGACTTGATGAACACTTCCTATGACAAGTTTATCCGTACTACAGATGAAGACCACGAAAAACAGGTACAGAAGATTTTCAAAAAACTGTATGACCAGGGTGATATTTACAAAGGATACTATGAAGGTATGTATTGTACACCATGCGAGTCTTTCTTTACGGAATCCCAGCTGGTAGACGGCAAATGTCCGGACTGCGGACGTCCGGTGACACCTGCAAAAGAAGAGGCTTACTTCTTCAGAATGAGTAAATATGCACAGCGTTTGATTGACCACATCAACACCCATCCGGAATTCATTCAGCCGGTATCCAGAAAAAATGAAATGATGAACAATTTCCTTCTGCCGGGACTGCAGGATTTGTGTGTATCCAGAACTTCCTTTAAGTGGGGAATTCCGGTAGATTTCGACCCGAAACATGTGGTTTATGTGTGGCTGGACGCTCTGACTAACTATATTACAGGAATTGGCTATGACTGTGACGGAGAAAGCACGGAGCAGTTTAAGAAAGACTGGCCGGCAGACCTGCACTTAATCGGAAAAGACATCATCCGTTTCCATACCATTTACTGGCCGATTTTCCTTATGGCCCTGGATTTGCCGCTGCCAAAACAGGTATTCGGACATCCGTGGCTTTTACAGGGTGACGGAAAAATGAGCAAATCCAAGGGAAATGTGATTTACGCAGACCAGCTGGTAGATTTCTTCGGCGTGGACGCAGTTCGCTACTTTGTACTTCACGAAATGCCCTTTGAAAACGACGGGGTAATTACCTGGGAATTAATGGTAGAACGTCTGAACTCTGAACTGGCTAATACCCTGGGAAATCTGGTAAACAGAACGATTTCCATGTCCAACAAATATTTTGGCGGGGAAGTACGCAACACCAAGGTCTGCGAACCGGTAGACGAAGAGCTGAAAGCCGTTGTACTGGAAACAAAAGCGAAAGTAGCGGCAAAAATGGAAGAACTTCGTGTGGCAGACGCTATTACGGAAATCTTTACTCTGTTCAAGCGCTGCAACAAATATATTGATGAAACCATGCCATGGGCGCTGGCTAAGGATGAAGAAAAGAAAGACCGTCTGGCTACCGTACTGTATAATCTGGTAGAGGGTATCTGTATCGGCGCTTCCCTTTTGGAATCCTTTATGCCGGAAACCACAGAGAAGATTCTGGCACAGTTAAATGCCCAGAAGAGAACTTACGAAGAGCTGGATACATTTGGATTGTATCCGTCAGGAAATAAGGTAACAGAAAAGCCGGAAATCCTGTTTGCACGTCTGGACGTGAAAGAAGTTCTGGAAAAAGTGGAAGAGATGAGAGCCAAAGAAGCTGCCAAAGACGCACCAGAGGAAGCCAAAGACGAAGCGCCGGTCATTGACATTGAGGCAAAAGAAGAGGTTACTTTTGATGACTTTATGAAAATGCAGTTCCAGGTAGGAGAAATCATTGCATGCGAAGAGGTGAAGAAGTCTAAAAAGCTGCTGTGCTCTCAGGTGAAAATCGGAAGCCAGGTGAAACAGATTGTATCCGGTATTAAGGCACATTATAAGCCGGAGGATATGGTTGGAAAGAAGGTTATGGTTCTGGTGAACTTGAAACCGGCTAAGCTGGCTGGTATTTTGTCAGAGGGCATGATTCTCTGTGCAGAAGGACTGGACGGAGAACTGGCACTGATGACACCGGATAAAGAAATGCCGGCAGGGGCGGAAATCTGCTAGTCTACTGTATCAGGAAAGGATATGCCTGGCATACGGCCATTGAATTGCAGGCTGTAGATGGACTTAAAACATCTCAAGATCCCGATGCCTCTAAGCTGATTGCTAAGTTGGTACAGGCGGGAATTCTTGAGCCCGTATCCGGTTATGGAAAAGGCAGGGGCTGTTTCGGCAGCCCCTGTCCCTTTTATGGCTATAGAGAATTATTCCATTCTTCCGATATCATATACACTTCTGACACGGAGTTTTTCCGGTTCGCCTCTTAAGATTTTGACTCTTCTCGAGCCGCCATTCATATCAAAATAATTATCTTCCAGAACCAAATCTTCGTTTTCATTGAGAATTTCCACACTCTTTGCGTAAGTATCAGCCTGAACGATAATTTCATCACCTTCTACCCTCATTTGCAGATTTGGATTCTCATAGCAGAAATATTTCGGGTAGGAGAAAATAACAGTTCCGAAAGAGATTACAGTGTCGTTTTCCACAGCTTCATAGCTGACATACTGATGGAAAACGTCTGCTTCCGGCAGCAGTACCTTATCCATCCACAGAGCGGAGAAAGGTGAAACACATACGTCTGTTTTTCCCTCGCGGACCACAGAAGCGTCGGCATTTCGCAATGCCCAGCGCACGGTGAGTTTTTTCTCCTCAAAGGTTTCGTTGGTTACATTCAAGCGAATGGACTTTTCAAAAGTAAAGTGCTGGCGGTTCATATCTGCGCTGGCGGTCATCCAGTTTTGCTCTTCGCAGGAAATCATCACCGGTGCAAAGAAGCGTTTTGCATAATAATGCAGGGCTTTCCAGCGTCCATAATAATCAATGGAAGACCAGGAAGTTACAGGCCAGCAGTCGTTTAACTGCCAGTATACGGCGCCCATACATCTGCCCCGATTTCTGCGGAAATGTTCTACACCGTAGCGGATACCATCTGCCTGAAGAAGCTGGGAAGCATAAATCAGGGAGGAGAAGTCATAAGGGTATTTGTAAGTTTGCTGCAGATATCCCATGATTTTTCCGTTTGCCGCATTGTTTCTCTGATGTTTTTCCATGACATAGGAGAAAATATTCCAATCCTGCGGGTCGTCACTGATGCCTTCTTCTATGGTTTTCAGAGAAGGGAATGCCTGGAAACCAAATTCAGAGAGATAACGGAAGAAATATTTCCGGTACTCGGAAAACGGCTTGTTTCCATGCCATACCTGCCAGAAATGCACATCTCCCCGGTTCGGATCCTGTGGTTCCTCGAAAGAGCCGCCTGAGGAAGGGCTTGATGGCCAGTA
The DNA here is from genome assembly GCF_038739805.1 of Blautia acetica. Taxonomy (NCBI): domain Bacteria; kingdom Bacillati; phylum Bacillota; class Clostridia; order Lachnospirales; family Lachnospiraceae; genus Blautia; species Blautia acetica. The sequence continues at coordinate 105,991 of NZ_JBBEWO010000009.1, forward strand.
AAAGGTTTCCGGATCGTATTTTTTCAGCACCTGAGGGATAATGCGTTCATACATAAAGAGGTAATCGCGTACCTCAGAGGGTTTGGATACCCATTCCCCATCTTTTACAAAGGATTCCATTTCATTATTTCCGCACCAGAGGCCAAGGCTTGCATGGTGGCGGAGACGTTTGATATTGTCGATAAATTCCTGTGTAATATTGGCTTCAAATTCCGGTGTCAGTTCGTAAACAGAGCAGGCAAACATAAAGTCTTCCCACACAATCAGTCCCAATTCATCACATAAATCGTAAAATTCATCATCCGGATAGTATCCGCCGCCCCATACACGGATACTGTTAAAGTTGGCCAGTTTGGCATCCATAAGAAGCTGACGCCGTTTGGCGGAATTGATTTTTCCAAGGAGGTGTTCTTCTGGGATATAGTCCGCACCCATGGCAAATACTTTCACGCCGTTCACCACATGCGCAAAGGTTTCGCCCCATTCGTCCTTTTCTACACACATGGTCAGAGTACGCAGACCGATTCTGCGTTCCCAGGTATCTACCAAATCCGTTCTGGCATAAAGTTCCAGCTTAACGGTGTAAAGCGGCTGTGCGCCCAAACCGTTTGGAAACCAGAGCATAGGGGAAAGGATTTCCATCTGTGTTGGATTACCCGAGAGCGTCTGGGATTCTCCATTTGGGTCTGTTACCGTTACACTATAGGTAAAATCTTCATTTGCAGTGCTGTTCAGACATTCCAGGGAAAGTTCTTTCTCTGGCTGATGGGGCAGGAGGAAAGAAGGGGCAAAGTGCAGAGTGACTTTGTTTTCTTCGTGTTTTTGTGTGACATATACAGAGTCAATGCGCGCCTTTTTCACACCTACAAGGGTAACGTCACGGAAAATGCCCGCATCCGGCAAATGAGCGCCCCAGTCCCAGCCATACATATAATGTGCTTTTCGGATATGGCTGAATCCCTCCCAGGCGTCCTCAGAGCCGCGGGTAGCACACTGAGCAAAGGCTTCGTCGGCAGCCTTTAAGGGAGAATGCAGAACCACTTTTAACTGATTTTTTTCCCGTAAAAGCAGAGAAGTAACGTCAAATTCCCAGGTACGGTGCATGTTGGCTGTCTGTCCTAAAAGGATATCATTGAAATAAACATCACTGATGGTATCAATGCCGTCAAAGCGCAGAATGCAAGCATCTTCCTCTAAAAGTTCCGGCAGAGGAGAAAAGGTGCAGGTATAGGTATAGTCTTCATCAATGACATCTCTCACTACATCCTCGTTGCCTTTCCAGTAAGGGTCCGGGATTTGGCCGTTATCTGCCAGCACAGTGTAGACGCTGGTCGGAATGGTGGCAGGGAAAGGTGTGGCGCAATTGTTTTTGTGTAAAAACCAGTTCTGATTTAATGATTGTTTTATCATAGTTTTCCTCCGATGATTTCATATATAGTGATTTTAACTACAGTATTTAACCCATGGTAACTTCTGCATATACATCTGTTTTGTCTGGCTTGAATGGAATTACATTGCCTTCGACAGCAACATCGTCAACCAAAAGTGTGCAAACACCCTTCTGTACATGTTGCGGATTGCGGATGGTAATGTGGTAATGGACCCCTCTGTATATACGATTCACAGTGAAATCACCGAAATCTTCTGGTACACAGGGGTCAATGCGCAGACCTTTCAGAGTAGGCTGAATACCGATAATATATTGTGAAACATTGACAAAGGTCCAGGCTGCGGTGCCGGTGAGCCAGCTGTTCTTGGCTTCACCGAAGCGAGGTGCATCTTTTCCGGCTATCATTTGGGAGTATACATAAGGCTCTGTCCGGTGGATTTCACTGATATCTTCCAGAAATGCGGGGCAAATCTTTCTGTATACGTCAAAGGCACGGTTTCCGTGTCCGAGAATGGCCTCGGAGATAGAAACCCATGGATTGTTATGGCAGAAGATACCTGCATTTTCCTTATATCCCGGCGGATAAGAGGAAATTTCCCCCAAATTCAAATGATAGTGTGTATAAGGCGGCTGTAGAATGGTAATGCCATACTTGGTATCCAGTAACTTCTCGGTGGATTTCAGAGCCTGCTCGGCAATTCCTTCTTCAATACCTACACCGGAAAGCGGCAGGAAACCCTGAGGTTCAATGAAAATTTTTCCTTCTTCACACTCTGCTGAACCAATCTTATCTCCATTGGCATCATAAGCCCGCAGGAACCATTTGCCGTCCCAGCCGTCTTTTAAGATGGCATCGTAAACTTTTGATACCTCGCTTTGAGCATGCTCAGTTTCTGCTGTATTCCCAACCAGACGGCACAGTTCAGCGTATTCGCGGCCGTACTTGACGAACATACCTGCAATAAAAACAGATTCTGCGACAGGTCCCTCGCTTGGGCCGAAGGTCTGGAATGATTCTCCGGGGTGCTCTGAATAACAGTTCAGATTCAGACAGTCGTTCCAGTCTGCGCGTCCGATAAGAGGAAGTCCATGTGGGCCTTTGTGAGAAACAATAAATTCAAAGGAACGTTTCAGGTGTTCCATAAGAGGTACGGCAGTTTCTTCCCGATTGTTGAAAGGTACCATTTCTTCCAGGATAGAAGTATCCCCGGTTTCGCGAATATAAGCGGAAACTGCAGCAATGAGCCATAGTGGGTCATCGTTAAATCCACTTCCGATATCAGAATTTCCTTTTTTTGTCAATGGCTGGTACTGATGATAGGCGCTCCCGTCTTCAAACTGTGTGGAGGCAATATCAATAATTCTGATACGGGCGCGTTCCGGAATCAAATGCACAAAGCCAAGAAGGTCTTGACAGGAGTCACGGAAGCCCATACCGCGCCCAATTCCGGATTCATAATAAGAAGCAGAACGTGACATGTTAAAGGTTACCATGCACTGGTACTGATTCCAGATATTTACCATACGGTTTACCTTTTCGTTTTTCGTAGTAATCTGGAAACGAGATAAAAGTTCAGTCCAGTAGTTTTTCAGCGCTGCAAAAGCCTGGTCAACGCTTTGCTTGGAAGCATATTTTTCCAGAAGAATTTCAGCTGGTTTTTTATTTATAATGTTGGCTGTTTCCCACTTTTCTTCTTTGAGATTTTCGGCATAGCCCAAAACAAAAATAAAGGTTTTGTTTTCCCCTGGTTTGAGACAAAGGTCAATCTGATGAGAAGCAATGGGATACCAGCCGCTGGCTACAGAATCCGTTAATTGTCCGGCAGCAATGGCAGCAGGTCTTTCGGCGCTTCCGTAAACGCCCAGAAGAGCGTCTCTGCTGGTCTCAAAGTGATTTATGGGTGCGTTTACACTGTAAAAGGCATAGTGATTACGGCGTTCTCTGTATTCTGTTTTGTGATAGATGACGGAATCTTTTATCTCCACTTCGCCGGTGCTCAGATTTCGCTGGAAGTTTCGAGAATCGTCATCTGCATTCCACAGACACCATTCTACATAAGAGAAAAGACTCAAACTCTTTTCTTCTTCGGAATTATTCGTTAAGGTAATTTTCTGGATTTCGCAGGAATCTTTTAAAGGAACAAAAGTTAAAAGGTTTACTGCAATTTGGTTTTTACTGCTTTTGAAAATGCTGTAGCCCATACCGTGGCGGCATTCATAAGTATCCAGAGGGGTTTTGGAAGGCTGCCAGCCGGGATTCCATATTGTATTTTCGTCCTTAATGTAGAAATAATGTCCATTGGTGTCATAAGGAATATTGTTGTAACGGTAACGGGTCATGCGGAGAAGTTTGGCGTCTTTATAGAAGCAATAACCTCCGCAAGTGTTGGAAATTAAAGAGAAAAAATTATCAGAACCGAGATAATTAATCCATGGAAGAGGTGTATCCGGCTGTTGGATGACATATTCTCTGGATAAATCATCAAAAAAACCATATTTCATAATAAGAGACCTCCTGAATATATAAGGGATTTCAAGAAAACGATTTAGTAATCTCATCTCATATAATCAGTCAGTATGTATAGAAAAATAGGAATAACTTTAAAATACAAGGCAATTATACCAAAAGAAACAGAAAAAAACAAGACGAATATATGAAAAAACAAAAAATGCAATGAAATTTACGAAACTGTTTCGTTAGCTGTAAAAAGAATAAAAGAAAAATATACAAAAAATATGCTTTATTCATGAAAAGATATGATATTATTATGTGGTAAATATACAAAAAAATCAAAATCACGAAAATAGTATTGCGAAAACATTGGAGATTATGGAAAATATGTTGCAAGAAAACGATTTAGTAAATGCTCAGATTTATACATGTTGTCCGAGGACAAAAAAGAAACGGAGGCGCAGAAAGATGGAAGAAAGCATTTCTCTAAAGGATATAGCCAGAATGTGCAATGTTTCTGTTTCTACAGTCAGCAAAGCCATGAACGACAGACCGGATATCAGCAGTTCCAAGAAAGAGGAGATTCGCAGAATTGCAAAAGAAATGAATTACATTCCCAATTATATGGCTTCTACTCTAAAGAGCAAGCATACACGAAATATTGGTGTACTGCTATCGGAGCAGACGGGTCAGGGACTTTTGCATGAGCATTTCGCCAGAATTCTCAACAGCTTTAAGGTTACTGTGGAAGAGAGGGGATATGTTATGACATTTTTAAATGCCAGCAATTCTCCAAATCGTCTTTCTTATATGGAGCAGTGCAAGTATATGCGGTTTGATGGGATTTTTATTCTTTGTGCAGACTATCAGTTGGATGAGGTCAGAGAAATTCTGGATTCAGATATGCCGGTGGTAGTGGTAGATAATACACTTCCAAAGCATGTGAATATTGCATCGAACCAGTACGGGGATATGCGCAGACTGATACAGTTTGTTTATGACAGAGGACATCGAAAAATTGCTTATATTCATGGACAGAATAGCGAAGTTACCAGAGGGCGTCTGGAAGCCTATATGAGTTTTATGAAGGAACATAAACTTTCAGTACGCAGAGAATATGTGTATACATGTCCTTACAGAGATACAGAGCGTTCCGTTTCTTTAACGAAAACGTTGTTGTCTGTACCAGACAAACCAAGTTGTATTCTTTATCCGGATGATTTAGCAGCAGTTGCCGGAATGAATGCAATCCAGGAAATGGGACTTAGGGTACCGGAAGACATATCTGTAGTTGGATATGACGGTCTGAGTCTGACATCTTTTGTAAGACCAAGAATTGCAACAATTCATCAGGATACGGTATCCATGGGGATTCAGGCAGGGAATAAATTAATTAACCGTATTGAATTTCCTGAAGAAAAATTGCGGGCAGAGACTGTTGTGGTAGACGGCATGGTAGAGCCGGGAGAGTCTGTCACTGTATGGAAAAATATTGGTTAAAAAAACCAGGTAAAGCCATCTAAGATTATAGTCTGCAGGAGAGTCTGCGGGTTATAGATATAAGTTATTTTATCATTAAGGAGGACTATGGTATGAGAAATCGCAGTAAAATAATCAGTATCTTATTAGCAACGGCAATGGCAGGAAGCATGTTGGCAGGATGTGGCGGAGGAAATAATGAAGAAAACAACTCTGGATCCAGTGAAAGCAGCAGCGAACAGGCATCTGAGAGCAAAGAAAAAGATACTTCAGTATTAGCAGAAGGCTCTGATAATGAACTTACTTATAAAGGAGAGCTTTCTCTGATGCACTATTCCACTTCAGAAGAATCAGAAGGGAATGGTGGTTCCGACGGATTCCGTTCTGTAATTGCTCAGTGGGAAAAAGGTCATTCAGATATTACTTTAAACCAGAGTGTACTTTCTAATGATGATTATAAAACACAGATTGCTACTCAGGCAGCGGCAGATGATCTTCCGGATATTTTCTTACTGCAGGGAATGAATACAAAGACGTGGGCAGAGCAGGGACTGATTCTGGATATGACAGATATCATTAAAGAATCTCCTTATTATGATTCCTACAATACTGATTTCTTTACTCCGTTTACGACAGACGGAAAAACATACGGACTTCCTGTACTGACTACGGGTACCTGTACAGTGGTTATGTATGATAAACAGGCATGGAAAGACGCTGGATATGACAGTTTCCCGGATAATTGGGAAGATGTAAAGAAAGCGGATGAATATTTTAAAGATAATGGTTATTCTGAAACCATCGCGTTTGGTAATGGAGGAAAATGGCAAATTAACTCCTGTTTCCTTTCCGTTATAGGCGATAGATATACAGGTGGTGACTGGTTCCAGTCTTTGGTTGATAAGGGAGGCGCTTCTTTTACGGACCAGCAGTTTGTAGATGCATTGACCTTTACACAGGATATTTTTGAATCAGGAGTCTTTAATGAAGACTTTAATGCTATCGGAAACGAAGACGCCAGAGAATATTATATTTCTGGTGATGCACCTGCTTATATCTGTGGTAACTGGGACGTAAGCTATATTCAGGCTACACTTAAAGAGGAAGATCCGGAATTATATGAAAATACAGGATTTGCAGTGCTTCCTCAGCCGGAAGGAGCAACAGGTTCTACAGGAACACAGAATATCGGACTGGGCTATGCAGTTGCTATTAATTCAAAAGTTGCAGACGACCCGGATAAACTGGCAGCAGCTATTGATTTTGCAGAATACGTAACAGGACCTGCCTTTGCTAAGTATGTAGGAGAAAATTATGCACTTCAGGGATTAACAAAAGCAGATGTGGATTTAAGTGGATTTGATCAATTCACACAAGATTTTTATAACTATTCTTATACAGATACAGAAACCTGCGAAATTTATGATTCTTATATTAACAGTGCTGTTTGGGAAGTTTTGAATACAGAGGTACAGAGCATGTTAAATGGGGATACTACACCAGAAGAGGTTGCTAAAAAGACACAGGAAGCATATACCAAAAATTATTAAAGAATTTTGTGAACAGAGGGGCCGCAGAAATTGGCCCCTTTTTAGGAAAAGAGGAGGAGGCGCTTTATGTTATCGAGAAAACCAAAGCCCCAGGTAATTATTGGATATTTAATAGTCCCTTTACTTTTATATGTATTTGCAGTATTTGTCCCTTTGCTGGCATCTTTATTTTACAGCTTATTTGAGTGGAAGGGCGGACCAAATAAAACATTTATTGGAATTGAAAACTATATCACATTATTGAAAGATTCTACTTTCTGGAATGCCTTTGGACATAATATCTATCTGGTTGTACTGTGCGTAATTGGACAGGTTGGAATTGCTTTTGTTTTTGTTATGATTATCAGCACCAGATTTGTAAAAATGAAAGGAATGCACAGAACCTTTGGATTTTTTCCAAGCACAGTATCAGCGGTTGCGGTAGGTTTTATTTGGACCATGATTTATGATAACAGACGAGGTATCCTAAACTGGTTTCTGGAAGTTATCGGACAGGAAGATAAGAAGCAGGTATGGCTTAACAATCCTGATATTGTTATGACGTTGGTAGCAATTCCGCTGATTTGGCAGTTTATTGGATATTATATGGTGATTCTCCTTTCAGCTACGTCAGCTATTGACAAGGAAATTCTGGAGTCTGCGGAATTAGATGGGGCCAGTGCAGTACAGAGAGCTCTTTATGTGGTAATTCCTATGATTAAAAATACTATTGCTGTATGTATTGTGCTCTGTGTATCCGGTAATATGAAAGCCTTTGATAATATTTACGTTATGACAGCCGGCGGTCCTGGTGATGCATCTATGGTTATGGCGATGTATGGTTACTCAGTATCCTTCAAACAACAGAATATGGGATACGGAAGTGCGATTTCTGTTGGTATCTTTGTGCTGGGAATGTTAGTGATTGGACTTATGCAGCTTTTCCAGAGAGCAGTTAACAGGGAAAAGGAGTGATAGAAAATGAGTGGAAAGAGTTATGGTATGACAACAGGCAAACGGATTGGTAATGGAGTAAAGTCGGGTATTCTGAATCTGATTATGCTGATTTTTTCTCTCTCCTGTATTTTTCCTCTGGTATGGATGTTATATTCGTCCCTGAAAGTAAAGAGAGAATTTAATAGAGATATTATAGGGCTTCCTTCCAATCCGACACTTGAAAATTTTGTAAAGGTGTTGACAAACCCGGATTATCACATTGGGGATTCTATTCTGAATAGTGTGAGAACTACCGTAATTTCCGTGTTTTTTATTGTGTTATTTGGATTTATCATGGGATATTTTCTTGCCAGAATCAAATTCAAAGGAAGTAAAATCATCTGGATTATGCTTCTAATGGGAATGTTGATTCCTGTACATTCTTTGCTAGTGCCTATTTATGTTGTATTTAATAAAACCGGATTATCAAACCAGTGGTTTACCCTGATAATTCCTTATGTGGCCTTTGGACTTCCTATATCGGTATTTCTGTGTCAGGGATTTATTAAAGAGATTCCAACCGCATTGGAAGAGGCAGCGGCGATTGACGGCTGTTCTTTCTCGGGTACACTGTTTAAAGTTATTATGCCTATTTGTAAGCCAATTATGATTACGGTTGCAATTCTTCAGACCTTTAGCTGTTGGAATGAGTTTTCCTTTGCATTGGTACTGATTAAGGATACAGCATTGCAGACGGTACCTCTGGCCATGACACAGTTTACCGGACAGTTCTCTTCCGACTATCCGAAGATTATGGCGGCTATGTTGATTACTATGGCACCGATTGTTATTTTATATTTTGCATTCAGCAAACAGATTATTAAAGGAATGGTTGCAGGTGCGGTGAAAGGTTAAGAAAAGCAATGGAAAAACAGATAGTAATAGAAGAAAACGGTATACATATTGTATTTGAAATTGAAGAGGACGGGAATTTTAAATTACTCCACTTTTCTGCACTTCCTTTTCAAGCGGAAAAGATAACAGAGGCGACGAAAGAGGCAGGATTTAATTTCATAGAAATGAACCTTTACGGATTTGACCGTCCTCATGAGAGACATGGAAACAAGTACATTGTGACTTCCCATGGTTTCCGAATGAAATATGTGTCTCACACAGACGAGAGAAATGAAAAGGGACGTGTTTTAAAATTCATTACCTCAGATGAGGAGACCAAGATGCAGGTGGAATCCGTATGGCAGTTCTATGACGGAATTCCCATCGTCCGTATGCAGCACACAGTAGAAAATCAGGGAGAGGAAGTACAGACTCTGGATTATATTTCTACGTTCAATTACATGGGGATTGAAAAAGAAGGTGCAAAAAGACAGGATGAAAAACTGCTTTTGAAGCTGCCTCATAATGGCTGGCAGCGAGAGATGAACTGGAAAGATTATACGTTAAAGGATTTGGGAATGGAACTGGTTCAGCCAAAAGAGATTCAGCGCTCTTCCAATCATTTCCATGTAAGCAATACGGGAAACTGGTCTTCTAAAGAGTTTTTGCCTATGGCCTATCTGGAAAATCAGGAAACGGGTTCTTCTTTGTACTGGCAGATTGAAAACAATGGTTCCTGGCATTGGGAAATCGGCGACCAGAACGGACATTTATATCTGGCTCTGGGCGGACCAAATGAATTGTATTCCCATTGGTTTAAAAATCTGAAGCCGGGCGAATCCTTTATTACGGTACCGGCAGCAGTGGGAGTGTCTCTGGACGGATTTGACGGTTCTATGGCAGAATTGACGAAATATCGGAGAATTATCCGCAGAAAGAACCAGGACAATGAGACTTGTAAAATTATTTTTAATGATTATATGAACTGCCTTTTTGCTGACCCCACAACAGAAAAGGAAATTCCGCTCATAGACGAAGCAGCAAAAGCGGGCTGTGAATATTTCTGTATTGATGCGGGCTGGTATGCCAAAGGATTTTGGTGGGATGCAGTAGGTGAGTGGGAAGAAAGCAGAGAGCGTTTTCCAAATGGTCTGAAAGAAGTTACAGACTATATCCGTTCCAAAGGAATGATACCGGGTATCTGGCTGGAACCGGAGGTTATGGGAATTAACTGCGAACTGGCAAAAAAATTGCCGGACACCTGGTTCTTTGTAAGACACGGAAAACGTATTTATGACAGAAGCCGTTATCAACTGGATTACAGGAATTCAGAAGTACGTGAATATATGACGTCTGTTGTGGATCGTCTGATTCAGGAATATGGAATCGGCTATATTAAGATGGATTATAACATAGAGCCGGGAATCGGAACAGAATATGCTGCGGAAAGTCCGGGAGAGGGTATGCTGGCGCATGAGCGGGCATATCTGCAGTGGCTGGACGGTCTGTTTGAAAAATATCCGGAACTGGTAATTGAAAACTGTTCCAGCGGAGGGCTGCGTATTGATTATGCAATGCTTTCCAGGTACAGCATACAATCCACCTCAGACGAGGAAGATTACCGATACTACGCTACTATTGCAGCCAATTCACCTAGCGGACTGACGCCTGAACAGAGTGCGGTATGGTCTTATCCGCTGCCGGAGGGGGACAGAGAAGCTACTGTCTTTAATATGGTAAATGCTATGCTTTTAAGGATTCATCAGAGCGGACGTCTGGATAAAATTTCCAAGGAGGAAAAGGCTCTCGTAAAAGAGGGACTGGATTGTTACAAGTCCATACGCGGGGATATTAAGAACGCGCTTCCTTTCTGGCCTTTGGGGCTGTCTGCATTTGATGATGAATGGGTGGCTCTTGGACTTCGGACAGAAGAGAAGATATATCTTTCTGTGTGGAGAAGAAGCGGAAATATGCCATGTGTTTCGATTCCGATTCCGGAAGGAAAGGGAAAAGCAGCAAAAGTTGTCTGCCGTTATCCTTCCTTTAATACAAACGCATGTGAATGGAATCGGGCAGCTGGAACGTTGAGCGTGAACTTTGAAAGAGAAAATATGGCGCGATTTTATGAAATAAAGTTATGTGAAGAAAATTGAAATAAGGGCAGGAGGGTGGTAATTAGTACCTTCCTGTCCTTTGTTGTGTCAGCAATGAAATAAACCACCTGCTATGCGGGTGGTGGGAGAAATCTTTAGATATAAGCAAGAACTCCTGTGCTATGATGAATGTGGGTCTGCAAAACCACAAATAAAAGCACA